>JAGHBR010000323.1 GCA_021160885.1 Caldisericaceae bacterium | reverse complement strand
TGTGACAATTGCCGAAAATAAGCTGACTTGTTGGGTAGATTAATTTGGGCCACTGATTTACACAGATTCTCACAGATTAAAACTAAGAATCCTTTGTAAAACTCATCAAGAATGTCATGCCTGCGAAAGCGGGAATCCCTGAGTAGAGAGGTTTGGAGAATTCCTGATTTTTCAGAGACTTCTTTAAATTATCTTAGTTCCCGCCGTCTTAAAATAATTCCTTTTAAACAATTCAGCTTTTAATTCTTTGACCTTTACACCATGAACTCACCGCCAGAAGGTTTGCTTTTCCTTTCATAGGCATTTATATTAATATTTAAGTAAATTCGTTAGGAGGCAAAATGAAACGGCGTCAATTTCTTCGTTTAAGTTCAGCCGGTCTGGTTGGTTTGAGTTTGCTTTCGTATTTCCCCCAAAAATTAAAAGCTCAAGCATTGCCCCAGGCGGTTTGGGTGGAAAACGGAGAACCAGAACAGCTGTTAGAACGCGCCCTGAAAGAGTACGGTGGTTTGCAGCGTTTCATCAGCAAAGGCGACCGGGTAGTCATTAAACCCAATATTGGTTGGGATCGTCCACCGGAATTAGCGGCCACTACCAATCCGCAACTGGTGGCTGCCCTGGTAAAAGCCTGTAAAAAGGCCGGAGCCAAAGAGGTTAAAATTTTTGATCGCACCTGTAACAATCCGAGACGCTGCTACCACAACAGCCAGATCGAAAAATGGGCTAAACAGGCCGGAGCCAGGGTTGAACAAGTTCGCAGCAATCGCTTCAAAACAGTGCAAATTAATGGCGAGCTGGTTAAGGAGTGGCCTATTTATGAAGAATATCTGAAAGCAGACAAAGTAATCAATGTGCCCATCGCCAAGCATCATTCGCTGTCGCGCGTTACGTTGGGCTTGAAAAATCTGATGGGCGTCATGGGCGGCGATCGGGGTCAGATTCACAACTTTTTTGCCCAAAAATTGACCGATATCGATCGCAAGATATTGCCAACTTTAACCATTATTGATGCCTACCGCATTTTGACCAACAATGGACCGGTGGGCGGTAACCCGGCAGATGTTAAACTGGCCAAAACACTAATTTTGTCTGATTGCACGGTAACGGCGGATTACCTTGCCTTGGAGCTCTTCGGCTTAAAATTGGATGAAGTGGATCATATTAAAACCGCCTATCAAAAAGGACTGGCCAAATACCCTATTGAAAAGTTAAATGTGAAACGGATTTCTTTAGGTTAATTAATTTCTGTTCAGAAAACATTTTAGGAGACTTTGTTGCGCACGACTCGCAGGATTAGTCAAATTTTATTTCTGCTGTTGTTCGTCTGGTTGTTTTTACTAACCCGCTATCCGTACGAACATGGTTTAAACACGGATTGGTATTTACGCTTTAGCCCTCTATCCCCGCTATTTCTCTTTTTAAAAGATTTGAAAATTTACTGGATGCTCTGGCCGGCTTTAATCATTTTGTTTTTTACCGTCTTTCTTGGACGCTTTTTTTGTGGCTGGATTTGCCCACTGGGTACGTTAATCGATGTTAGCAGCAAGTTTTTCAAGTCTCCCAACAATCGGAAAAGCAAGCGTTTTCAAACCTGGCGCTGGTTTAAGTTTGCTCTGCTGGCGGGGCTCATTCTTTTAGCTTTATTTTCCGTTCATCTCTGGGGTTATTTCGATCCTTTGTCCATTTTTAACCGGGCTTTAACGGTTGTTTTCTATCCTGCTTTTACTCTGTTGGCAGAACCTACTTTATTAACGCTTTCCAATCTTGGCTTTTTGGAAGATCCTGCTTACTGGCTGTACGACCATTTCAAGCTGTACATCATGCCGGAAAATCAGGTCCATTACCAGCAGTTAATCTGGATCGCCTTGTTTATTGGTTTAATTCTGGGCGCTGAAAAGTTGTCACGGCGGTTCTGGTGCCGCTACTTGTGTCCGGCTGGCGCTTTGCTTGGTTTTCTTTCCCAATTTCGCTTTTACGAACGACTGGTTAGTGATCAATGCCCGGTTTGCAACAAATGTGTAACCGAATGCAAAATGAACGCAATCCCTGAAGACGATGTGGGACGCACCAGCAAAGTTGAATGCATTGAATGCTTCAATTGCGGCGCGGTTTGTCCGGACAAATACAAAGCCATCACTTATCGCTGGCGCTGGAAGCCTTACCACACAAAGGTCGATTATTCCAAGCGGCAGTTTTTGAACACTACGGCGGCTTCTTTAGGCACTCTAATGTTGCTGTCGGTAAATCTGAACGATCGCAAAGCAATTGCCAAACAGATTCGTCCACCTGGAGCATTACCGGAAGAAGACTTTCGGGACAAATGCATCCGCTGTATGGAGTGTGTTCGCGTGTGTGCTTCCAACGGAGCTTGTTTGCAACCGGCCGGCCTTCAGAACTCATTGGACGATTTGTGGCTGCCTGTGGCCAATATGCGTCAGGGGTATTGTGAGTACAATTGTAATCTCTGTACCCAGGTTTGTCCAACAGATGCCCTGATCCCCTTAACTTTAGAAGAAAAGCAAAAAACGCCCATTGGGCTGGCCCATTTTAATAAAAACCTGTGCATTCCATACGACCGCAATGAAGATTGTCTGGTGTGCGAAGAACATTGCCCCACGCCTGAAAAAGCCATTAAGTTTGACGTGCGTGATTACACCGATCCTGAAACAGGGGTAACACGAAAGGTTAAATATCCTTACGTGGTTAAAGAACTGTGCATTGGTTGCGGCATTTGTGAATATAAATGTCCTTTGCAAGGTGAAGCTGGCATTTTCGTGACCATTGACCATCAACAGCGCAGCAGAATAGAGAAATTTTGAATTTTGAGTTTTGAATGCTGAATGTTTGTCAATTGCCGTGGAGCATCAATTAATTAGCCACCTAAGAACACCGAAAGCACCGAAATTTTTTAGCCACTGATTAACACTGATTATTTTTTGAATACTGATTTTACGGATTGAATTAGTATTCCAGGCAAATAT
>JAGHBR010000064.1 GCA_021160885.1 Caldisericaceae bacterium | reverse complement strand
TTAAATCTTCCAGGGGCTGAACCGCAATACCCTTTGTGAGTAACAAAGTTGAAGTGTGGCTAAGTAACTGAACAACTTTTACACCGCCTGTTCTTACTTCTCCTGTTTAACTCGTCTGACGCAGGCAGCCTGCAGAAGGGACTGGCTTAAAAGTCAAATTGAATGAATTTTGTTTACAACCATCTTCTCAGTACAATTTTTGCCGATAATAGGTGGCCTGTTTTTACTCTTTTGCATTGAATGGTATTTTGCAACTTTGGAGTCAACTTGGGGCTTATTGACCATCCAGCCAATAAGTTTTGCAAATTTGCGGTCAAACACTAAAACACTTTTTTCATCCATTGTGTGACCTGGCCAATATGGTTAATAACAGCGTGTGCATGGTGCAATTTATTTTCTTCAACAAAATGACTCTTTAAGGCAAAGCAGGTAAGTCCAGCCTTTACCGCACTGGTAACACCTGCCGGAGAATCTTCGATAGTCAAACAATGTTGAGGCTCTTTTTCCAGCAATCGGCAAACTTTTAAGTAAATCTCAGGATCTGGTTTTCGATTTTTTACATCCTGACCAGATAATACTACTTTAAAAATTGCCTGAGGTTCAAAACTACCGCCCGAAGTTTTGCTTAAATTCCTGAAAATAGTGTCAATTTGTTCCCAATCAGATGAGGAAGCTAATGCTACATCCAGATTTTTTTGCTTACAAAAAGCAATCAACTCTTCAATTCCAGCCAAAGGTCTTAATGGGGATGAATTTAATAAATCAAGGTAAATCTGGTCTCTCTGCTTAATGCCCTGTTCAATAATTTGAGGGTCTGTAATGTTTAAAATTTCTGTGTAGATTTTTTTAATGTTGTCCGGAACGGAATATCCGATAAAACTGAACAGAAATTGATCGTCATAAGGTACCTTTAATTGATCAAGGAAGCGGGCAAAGGCTTCCATGTGCAAGGGTTCGGTATCAACCAGCACGCCATCCATATCCAGAACAACCGCCTTGATTGTGGCCAGTCTTTTTAAAATCTCTGATTCTTTTAGCATATTTAACCTTTCCAGCTAAAACAGGGGCAAAGATAGTTTAAAACCAGTAAAATGGCAAACAAGATTTAAATGGATGCCTTTTAAAATGAAAAAAGGGATCAATCCCCACTTGATTGATCCCCCAACAATCGCAATAAATTAAAATTTAAAATCGCATTACCGTTTGAATTTGTGTTGTTTTCACTGTTTCGTTACTGCCAGAAATTTTTCCATCACCATTCACATCACGATAGGTCTGTCTGAAATCCAGTAATAACGAAGCAGATGGTGAAATTTCATATTCAATTCGATAGCCCAAAATAGTACCTTCTGTCTTTTTGAACAAATCAATAGCATTATTCTGGTAATAATAAGCTCCGGCGCGGTTAATTTTCGGAATAAAGGTGGTATTTAAATCAAGCGTGGCACGCAATGTTCGGAAATGCACACTGGCTCGACTCATATTTTGATATTCCGCGCCCAAAATGACAAAATCCCACAGATTAAAATCCGCTCCAACAACATAGCCTCTTAAGCGTTCGGTTACAAAATCATTTAAGTAGTTACGCTTGGTATAAGGCACGATTTGTTTAGTGGAATCCTTTGCTGTTTTGTAAGTAGCGCGTTCCAATTCATACGTAGTATTAAAATATTCTGGTAAAAATCCTTTGCCAAAAACCCGGTATTCGGCATAAGCATTAATAAATGCAAACTTAGCCCAAAAGCCAGGAAAGGTAATGCCCCAGGCGCCATTGTAGGGGTATTTCGCATATTGAGCATAAGTCGTTAATTTTAAATATTTGAAACTTAATATTGGATAGGAAGCATCCAGGGCAAAGGCTAACTGAGATTTTTCTTTTGCTTTGTCAATATCAAATGGAGCCGGTTTTAAAAGTACTGAATCCTGCTCATTGTAAAGATTGGCGCCATCCGGACCAAAGGTTTCAATCAACAACTCTTTATTGTCTGTAAAACCATCACCGTCACGATCAAAATCTTTACTATCCGGAATGCCGTCCCCATCGCTGTCCAGCGCTTCGTTTTTATTATCAGGGAAATCATCCAGTAAATCGGGAATGCCATCCCCATCGCGATCCTTTAAACCTTTGTATTGATTCCGATCATAAATCACGCTTAAGCCAATTTGCAGCGTTCCCCATGGATTGTAAGCCAGACGGCCTGCGAAGAGTCCTCCGCCACTCAACATTTCTGAGAAGTTATTGAGCATGCCGTCAAACGCGTATGGGCCCCGTTTTAGTCCTATTTCCATGCCTGTGCGGATAACACTGGGATATTCCACCGTGTTGGAATAACGATTCATCAGCAAGCCAAAGCCCAGTCGGTAGTTGTCAATGGCTCCCACTTTTAAATAAAAGGGATCACCGCGTTGGGCCCAGCGCACGTAATAGATTTTTTCAATAATGTCTTTAAAGGAATCCCAGTTTTCTTTGCGAATATTGCCTTTCTGATCCAGATAGAGCGTTAAGTCAAGCGATACGCCTAATTTGCCGATCGAAAATTCCGGCCTTAATCCAATTTGATTGTAAATTTGATTATCAATCGTCACTGCGCCAAGAGCCAGACCCGTTCTCAATTTTTTAGGCCCTGTTTTAGTTGCAGGCGTTTTGACAGCTTCCGGCTGGGGCGCAGGCGGTTGTTCCTGCGCAGGATGTTTACCTGTTCCTTTTTTAGCCTGTTCTTCCGGTTGCTGAGGTTTTTCCTTTACAGGCTCTTCTGTTTCTGCAGAAGGGATGCCTTCACTGACCATTTCTAATTCGGCCAATTCCTGTTGGGTCAAAGGTTGCGGAGCGGATGGTTGCCCTTCGGAAGTAATTTTTGATTTAAAACCTGGGGAAATAGTCACCGTATTCTGAAAACCTGGATCGCCAAATTCAACGCTTCCCTCTTTTACCCAAACAGAAGTTTCCATGGGGCGATCAATAACGTAAAACTGTGTTCCACGAATGGCGGCTACACCAACTGCGCTGCGAACTTTTACTTTTCCTAAAAATCGTTTTTTAAAATAGAAGAAGAATTTACCAAGATTGGTGAGTAGTTCTCCGTCTGAATTTTGAGGATTCGGCATTGTTTTAATCTCCAATAGGGAGTTTTCCAGTAGCCTGGTAACCGAACCATCAGAAAATTCTATTTCACAAACAGCTTCATTTCCCGTTTTAATAAGACTGCCTTGTGGCAACTCAGCCTTTAGCTTTACAGGTTGCCAGTTGGCGGCAAAGGCATTGGCCTTAAAGGTAACGTCGCCCATAAAAAAACGCACTTTGGCGCTTTGAGCAAATACTGTTGATATCAACATCAGAGAGATTATTAACCAACGCATAATTCCTCCATCAGTTAATGAT
>JAGHBR010000168.1 GCA_021160885.1 Caldisericaceae bacterium | reverse complement strand
GTCTAATTTTAATTAAAACTTATCGAGACTTTGATTCGCTTTAAAAATCTTGAAAGTATTGAAAAAATCTGTTGATGCGGATTTTCTGGTTGCCTTCTGTCGGGTTTCAATTAAAATTTACCAACTTTCATAGAATTGACCAGGTTCTTTTAAAAATAATTCTCTACCGCTGATGATACATTTTTGTCATTCAGATCCATTGTGATCAAATGAAAATCAGAAACTTTTTTGTAAATTTAGATTTCGATCACGTGCCTTCCCTTTATTTTTTTTAATTTCTGTCGAAATTAAAGTTTGAATTGTTCAAGGCTGAAATGCAATAACAAAAGGAGTTTAAATGATGCGCTCTCTTTTTCTATTCTTATTTTTACTTTTTAGTTTTGTATGGGCAAAACCAAATGTTGTCCCCCGTCCGCCCAAATCGCTTAAAGTCCTGCCAACCAACGAAGGCGCTCAGGTGCAGTGGGAATTGAATTTGCCCGACACAGCGCTTTGTTTTAATAATGGGCAGGCCTTTGGAATTTGGGCGCCGCATTTAAAACAAGCCTTAGGCTGTGTTTTTGATTTGAGCCAATTCCCAGATGCCACGCTGGAGCAAATCGATTTTTTACACTATTCCCGGCAGGAAATGCATGGCCCTTACTATTACAGAATTTGGGTCTTCGATATGGACAGCTCGAAACTCTACTATTCAATCGATAGTTTACGGGCAGGTGATTCCTATGATGTTCCGCGATTTGAAATTGGCGTTCATCTTGGCTCCAAAGCAGCCCGACCTCATGTTGGTATTTTTATTGAGGGATTATCTTCGCCAGATGAAACTAACTCCTTCCCTGCTTTAATGACCGATTCAAGTGATTATGTGCCAGGTGTTAGCTATTACCTGACCGATGTTACGGATCCTTTCTTAAAAAGTGATCCTAATTTTACCAATTTTTACGAATTAAAAGATGTGGCTCAGGGAGCTACAAACCTGGTGCTTGACCTCTGGATTAATACCAATGAGGGGAAAATTACGCGCGCCCCGCAACTCCATAATAGCCCTATCATCCGTGCACCTCAATTTTCAGATTCTTCTATTTACGCCGGTGCATTTGATGATCCTGCTGTTGAACCATTGCAAAGCAATCAGAACAATTCAATAATGGATGGCTTTTACATTTACCGTGGCGACACGGCCTCAGGTGAATGGGAAATGATTAGTGAAGTAGGGGCCGAAGAACGCCAATACCTCGACAGTTCTCCCTTTGCTGATAGTACCTATTTTTATGCTGTTTCCAGTTTTAATGATTGGGCCATTTCCGAAAAAAAGATTACAGCTTATTTTCAGCCCAAAATTCTGGACATTAAGCAGGCCCGTATTGATGCCGATAGTGATTTTAATGCCGACTTAATCGGAAAAACCGTTGCTTTAAGAGGAACCGTGGTCTCTCCCAATTTTAGCAGTAAAGTACAAATATTTATCAACGACTCCCAGGCCGGTATTCAAGTTTATTCTTCTAAATTTAGCCTGAATCTCAATGTTGGGGATAGCCTCTTCGTGTACGGCAAAATTGACCAGTACAAAGGGTTAACGGAATTAGTACTTGATTCTCTAGCTCAGATTCAAGTTTTGGGCCAAAACGAGCGTCCACCAGTTCCCATAAGCCTTCAAGAAGTAAATGAAACCAATGAAGGCCGTTTGGTTTACATTGAAAATTTACTACTGGTAAATTCGGAGGATTGGCCGGCAGAAGGTAGTAATGGTTATTCTTTACAGGTGACAGATGGTCAGGATTCGGTAAAGCTTTTTATTGACAAAGACACCGACTTAGATGGCTGGACTCCGCCAACAGGGACGTTCCATTTAATCGCTATTGTAGATCAGTACACTTCCAATACGCCAGCCAACGATGGTTATGAGTTACGCCCCCGTTCTCAGCAAGACTTTATTCCAGCTACAAACGTGGAAGACATTCCACAAATTGCAGGACAGTTTGAATTGAAAGCCTGTTATCCCAATCCTTTTAATCCGCAGACGACTATTGAATATTACCTGCCAGCAAAGACCGATGTTAAAATTTCTGTTTTTAACATCAACGGCAAATTGATTAAAACTTTACTGGCAGAAACGCAACCCCCCGGTGTCCATCGAATTCCATTTAATGGCAGTAATTTGTCTTCCGGTATCTATTTGATTTCAGTTAAGGCAGGACATTTAAAGAAAGTACAAAAGGCTATTTTGATTAAATAAAAAAGGGGCTTTTTTAAGCCCCTTTTATGTTTACCAGCGTCCTTTTCTATTCCAATTGTGAATCCCCCCTCCAACAAAGTGACCTTTTCCACCACGTCCCGATGTTTTAAGTGTTTTATTGTGCAACAAATTCCAAACAGCAAATTGCTTGCGATTGTTTTTTAAATTTTGAAAGAAAATCAGAGATTGTGCTTTGTTAGGATCCATTTTAATAGGAATGGTACGTCTCATTTTCCCTCCCCTGTTTATGGATTTCATTTAATTTTACTCCTTGAATTAAAAAAATATCCAAAAAAATTTTTAAATTGATGGCTATCACATACTTTTCACCTATTTTTTATTTATAATAGCAACGAAATTAATAATCCTTAAATTGGAAACTAATAGGATAAATATATAAATGGAACGTCGTGAATTACCACGATTGGCTTTGAATAATGTTTCTGTTCGTTTTAAAAAACTAAGTCCTGCCACTTTCTGGGCACGGTTGTCGCCGCCATTTTCAATTAAAGATTTGTCTAAAAGCGGCTTGTCTTTTTTCTCTGATTTTCCCCTAAAAAAAGGCGAAAAAATTTACCTAAGACTTACTTTTTCCGATGGCAGCGTTATTTCCTTAAAGGGATTTGTCCGCTGGTTTAAAAAAATCGATCAACATGAAAGCCGCCATTTAATTGGCGTGCAATTTTTCCCTTTTGGCAAACACAACGACTACAACGATCTGTCCTCACTCGAATATCTAAGGAAATTGCTTCCTTCCGCACGCTCCGATGGAACTCTACCAAACGAATTTGAACAACACCTTCAATAATTCATATCTACATTTGCTCAATATTTAGAACATTTCTATATTCTTATTAAACTTTGACTTTAAAATCAAAGGACTGATCAATGAAGTTAAAATCCATTTCTTTACACTGGCAAATCTTAATCGGCTTAATTTTAGGCGTTCTGCTCGCTATCCTGTCAAAAATTTTTCATTTTGAAGATTTTGTAATTCAAGATATTTCTTTGTTGGGCACATTTTTCATTCGTGCTCTAAAAATGATTATCGTTCCACTGATTGTCTCATCGATCATTTCTGGCGTAACCAACATCGGCGATGCGGAACACTTTGGACGTTTATCTTTAAAAACCTTGTTATATTACCTTACGACCAGCATTTTTGCCATTTTAACCGGCTTGATTCTTGTTAATTTGATTGCGCCTGGTGTCAGTGCTAATTTGAGCTTTCAGGAAACGCCAGGCGGTTTTGAAAACGCAGCAACCAGTTTTAAAGACCTGATTTTAAGAATTATCCCGGAAAACCCTATTGCCTCCATGGCAAAGGGAGAAATCTTACCAACAATTTTCTTTTCTTTGTTGTTTGGCTTTTTTATTACACGTTCGCCCGAACCTTACAAAAAGCAACTTACAGGATTTTTTCAGTCAGTTTTTGAAGTGATGATGGGGCTGACTCATTTTATTATTTTATTTGCTCCGCTTGGCGTTTTTGCTCTTATTGCCAAAATAATTGCCCAAACCGGCTTTGATGCGGTTCTGCCTCTTTTAAAATACATGATTACCGTAATTTTAGGTTTATTAATACATGCAACCATTACTTTACCTTTGTTAATCTACTTTTTAGGTGGTATTTCACCGTTAAAACATTTTAAAGCCATGTCTGCCGCCTTGTTAACCGCCTTTTCCACCTCTTCTTCATCGGCCACACTTCCCTTAACCATGGATTCTATTGAAAACAACGCCGGAGTCTCTAATAAGGTAAGCAGCTTTGTGCTTCCCTTGGGCGCAACCATTAACATGGATGGTACGGCTCTTTATGAATGTGTGGCCGCCATGTTTATTGCTCAGGTTTACGGCATTGATCTTTCTTTTGTTCAGCAAATGATTGTTGTCATTACCGCACTATTGGCCAGCGTTGGCGCTGCAGGCATTCCCATGGCAGGTTTGGTTATGATTACCATCATCTTAAAAGCGGTCGGTTTACCATTGGAAGGCATCGGAATGATTTTAGCCGTTGACCGCATTTTAGATATGCTGCGAACTTCGGTCAATGTCTGGAGCGACAGTTGCGGCGCTGTTTTAATTGCACGAAGCGAAGGTGAAAATAAATTGGCTGTTTTAAAAGGGAAGGAACTATAGGCCTTAGCTAAAACGTGCTAAAATTTTGATCCTGGTAAGTTATTTGGTTAAAAGTGTTTTGGTTGAATAGTTAATTAGTTTAATGGGGTCAAAAAGTTAAGTGTATAAGAGTTTAAGAGTTAAGGGTAAAGGCCTCCAACTTTTGAGTTCATCGACTGTGCCGATGTTAAAAACTCAGTATCGGATTTATTTTGGACAATTGTGTCTACCCTCTTTTAATTCACCTCATGCCATGGAGTTGGAAGGTAATTTCGTATTTCGAGCTTCGAATTTCGATTTTTTTATCCTCTGGATGGTGCCCATTTTTGATTGAATTTGCTTGCTGCTGTGCTACTTTAACCTTAGCGAAAAATTAGTGTAATTAACCATTCTCCCCGGTTAAGCGCGCGATTTGTAAAATGTAGAAACGCAGTTCCTGTTGTTCTTCTGCACTTAAAGGCTGGCTTTCAATCTGTACAATGCGTTCCACATCGTGCAGAGCGCGCATTACATTAATCGGAATTTCCATGCCCTGCTGTCGACTTTGAGCCAGATATTCCAAAGCCGCCAACAAGAATTGACGCAAATTTTCATCAGCCACCGATTGCAGTCCGGCAGTCACCTGCTGGTAGGTGCGTTGAAACTGCGTTAACTGAACCTGCAAACCATTGTTAGCTGTGCGTTGCTGTTTCATCAGCTGCATGATGGCCTGGGCTAGTTGCACAAAGCTAGCTACCTGGAGTGCCACCTTGTTTTCGATTAATTGCCAGATTTTTTGCCGCCAAAAGTAGATTTGTCGCGGAATGTTCAACAGGTGTTGAACCGTCTGCTGCCAATCATCAGCAACTGGTGGCTTAACCTGTGCCATCAGTCGTTCCATTTCAGTGTTGAACAGATCCTGTTGTAAAAGCACCGCCAAATCGGGACGCAGCGCAGGCAATAGGTTGGTTTTGAAATGATCGTTTTCAAAAAAGTCATTAACCGGCAGACCATGACGGCGAATCAGCTCTTTTTGCAAAAGCGGAACAAATTCCTGAACCAGGCTAATGTCTTCACGAAGGGAGCTAACGGCGCTGTTGCCGGCCGGGAAAAATGGTTCCATTTTAGACCAGAAGCGCAGCTCAATGTCCTGGTAAAGGCGCAGATCACGTAAAATTTCGTAAACCGGTAATTGCGGAAGAATCCTTTCCTGCAATAAAAGAGAAGGGCTTAAAACAGCGGAATGTTCATTGCTGAATTCTTTTAGCGCTCTAAAAAGGCCGGTGCACAATTGGGAAATGCCTAAAATTATGGTCTGGGCGCGGTTGTGCCCAATGGCACGCAGCATGGTGCCGTAGCGGGCCTGGGGCAAAACACGCGACAGGCGTTCAATAACGCGCGGACCAATATCTCCGGGCTGAATCTTGCCCGGGCGGACAGTGGGCCGATCGCGAAAGGCCGGTACCATGCGCGAAACAAAGTAAGAAACCAAGTGGATGCCAACAATATCTTCTTCCCGGCCGTAGACGATTTGCCTGAAATTGTTGAGCCGTACATTTAAAAACTTTTCGAACAGCGGGTCGCTCCAGCCCAGGGTCAAGCGCTTTAGTTCCTTTTCGCCACGCTCGCCAAAGCGCAGGCGGGTTTGCACTAGAGGCTCGCTGGTGCGCATGATTTCGCCCTGCAGGTAGGTTTGCAGTTTTTTGTAATGAAACAAAAAATTGGCCCGCTCGTGTACGGCAATCATGCGCAATTTTTCAGAAACGGTGCTCTGCAAGGTGCGCAAATCGCCACTGCTGAGTACGCCACGCAAAGGCGTAACAGCAAACTGGCACGCTTTAGCCGCCGAAGCTGTCAGTTCACTTACAATGCGTTGCTGGTTCTGGCGATTGAAAACAAAGGCCGGTTTACTACCCAAATTGTCATAAAAACCGCCCTGTCGCTGCATGGATTCACCGCTGCCCAATTTAAGGCGAATTTTACCGGCCAGCCCCTTGCGTGCCAGCCAGCGAACCACTTTAAAACTGGTTTCGCGGAAAAGATGGGCAGCAACCGTTTGGCTGACCTGTTGGCTCAAATCGGAACCGGCAATGAAAATTTCGCACAGCATTTCCTGAAAACGTTGTTCCACCGTTTGCGCCGTTGAACGATGGTTGCAGGCGTAATTCCACAAGGCTTCAAGATGTTCTTCCACATTACGCACAACTTCAATCTCTTCAAACAATGGCACAGTCCCGATGTAAGGCAAAGCCAGGTTTGGCTGGCTGCGTAAAATAGCTTCACGGCGGGCACGAAGCTTCCGTTCCAATTCAATGATAGTCTGGGGCTGGCTGCACATGCTCACCTGCAGAGCCAAAATTAAACCTGGATTGCCCACCCGTGCACCTAATTCATTAATTTCGGTTAAATTAAAAACAGTGGTATCAATCGCGAATGGATCGTGGGAAGTAATCATATTTTGATGGATGCGCGGCGTTAAAACAAAACGGCGTAATAAATCGCGGTAAAACACCGCCCGGTAAAAAAGTTCCTTGTTTTCTTCCAGATGATTAACAATGTGCTCAACGCACTGGTGCAGGGTTTTGCGCAATTGTTTATTAATGTTAAAATAATATTCAAGATTTTTTCGGCGTTCTTCGCGCAATTGACGCATTTTACGTTCCAGGCGATCATTGTGCTGCCAGAGAATGGTAAGCGGATCGCGCACCAGGTGCAGCTTCATGCCCAATTTGCGCCAACGGGAAGGGTGAATAGTGGCCGGTAACAGGCCCTGGTAGCGTTTTTCCAGCTGGTTGGTCAAAGCGGTAATTTCATTTAACAAGCTCCAGAACTTTTTTCGTCTTTGCGGAAATTGCTTGAGCGCTTCGCGCAATTGCACGTCAATTTTGAGGTCGGGTTCAACCTGTAGTAAAAGGTTCAAAATCCGTGCCATGCGGGCGACGTTTTTCATTAAAACTGCAGCTACCAAACGGTGCCCCTGCCCGGAGGGACGCGAACTGCCGTCCCAATCGCCCCAGTAAGAGAGAAATGTTTGCAGATCGTTATTGCCCTGCAATATGGCCAGATGCTCGGCATCAATAAGAGCATCCAGGTCTAACAATAATTCATCCGATTCCTGAATGGAATTAATGGGCACTGAACGACCGGTGAATTCATCTACCAAAGCGCGGGCCAAAGGCTGCAATTTTTGTTGTGTAAGTTGCTTGCCAATTAAAAAGTCATCGATCAGGCTGCGTGCCAACTGGTCGACCTGAATGCTGAAGATTTGCGTTGGGTGCACCGTGCGGTCGAACAGGCGGCTGACAAAGCGCTGTTGCCGCAGGGACAGATCATCTTTGAAGAACTCCGATTCTAAAATATGCTTCAGCTGATTTTTAATTTGTTTTGCATCTTTCATCTGCCACTGCTGCCACAAAAAGGAACGCGAGGCAAACTGGTCACTTAAAGTAGCAATTCGTTCCTTTAAAAAGATGTTTTGAAAAGTAGATTGCTGGTCTTTTAACAGGGTTTCTTTTTCAGAACGCTTTTTAAAATCTATTAAGGCAAGCTGTTTAACCTGTTCCAACACTGGTTGCCAGTCCTGAGGCTCGGTGTTTAAATCAGAAATTAAAACAGTTTTTTGAAATAAACTGGCTTCCTGGGCAATTATGCGATTCAAATCGATTAAAACGCGGCGCGTTTGGTAGTAAAGTCGTTCACCGCTTAACTTACCGCCCAGGGTTAAGCGAAAAGACTGGCGGGCCATCTGGTAACCTGCCGCTGTGCGGGCAAAGGCGGTTAAGGGCACCAGGCCAATGCCCTGATTGGCCAGCGTGGTGGACAGGGCATCCAGGGAAATGCCGGCCGGCAGTCGTTGAATAATGAGTAAAGGGTACATACTGCCGCGTGGGGCCAAGATCTTAATTTTAAAGGGATTGCGTTCTTCGGGTAAATCATCAATGGCTTTTTGTAAAGTGGCCATGCGTTCGGCAAAATATTGATTGCGCAAATGCCAGTAAGCCTGTACTTTGTGCGCCCCATTGCGGTAAAAGAGATAAGCGATTAACAGAGGTAAGCGGTGTTTTTTAATCTGCTGAAAATAAGGCTGTAACCGGTGACGAATGTCGGCGTCCGGTATTTCCAGAACCGTGAGTCGGGCGCCGGCAAAGCTATCGGTTTTGGAAAGTGAATGGCAGGTAATCACCTTCTGCAAAGCGGAAGCGCTAAGCTGACCTTGTCGGATTTGTTCATTCACTAATTGCCGAATGGTCGGCACGTTTTGTGGCTCCTGCCAGGGCCCTACATTCTGGTAGGAAAGATCATCAATCACGTATAGACCCGCTTGCAAAGACCAGCGTAAAATGGGTTGCAGTGCCTCTTTGGGAATGACGGCGCCGGTGGCATTATGCGGATTGTTGATGACCAGAGCGCCGGCTTTTAAAAAGTCAGTGTCCTGTTCTACGACTTTTTGCAAATGGTTAACGACATCAGAAGCTGAAAAATCATCAAGCGGATTAATGGGCAATACCTCCACCTGTGGGAAACAGTGTTCGTAGGTCCAGCCTAAATCGAAAGTGACTACTTTTTTAATGGGCCCATGGAAACCTAAAATCCCAAGAGCCGTGCGCGCCGAGCCGCTAACCGCCAGGCAGGCTGCCCGTTCGTACTCCGGATGAACGGCTACAAAGGCATTTAAAAACTGTTCTTCCAGTTGTTTGGCCCAGGACTCATCGTGAATGCGTTCAAAAAAGGTTTCGACTAATTGCCAGACGCTCTGCCGGGCCCAGGCGTCATCAGGTAAAGGTTGCCAGTTTTGAGGTAAATGGCTTTGCCAACGCTGGCTGATCTGCCGGGCTTTTGTTTCCAGTATTTGGGTTAAGGATTCCGCTGTCTGAAAAAGAGAAGGCATGCTCGGTTTTTGTGCCTGGTTGGTCACGTTTTGCAACAAGGTGGCGGCGGCCATTTGAACCGGAGTTCCGCTTGATTCTACCCCGGATTCCACAAGTTTGACTGAAATTTTTGACGAATTAGTGTGATTAAGTAAAAAGTAAAGCAATTCGGCTTCGGGCGCTGAGGGCGTTCCCTTTAGTTGGAAATAAATGGTTTCCAGATGCTGAATGTAATCAGCGCGCCCGGCTCCAATCACAGTCGAAAGGTCGGCCAGCTGCTTGTTGAACACAGCCGGAGTCAAAAAACGCAACACGCGATGTTCCAGTAAGGCTTCCCGCGCCAGTGAAAAATGGTTTGGCGCATCGTTGACTTCAACGACGAACAGAGGAAAATGCAGCATCAGTTTGCGCAGTTCACGCCGGAACTTCTCGCCGGGAATGGCGCCTAAGATTAAAAAATGCGGTTTTTTAGGATTCTGTTTTAATAGCCGGGACAAAATTTCTAAGGAAAATTCTTCATGTTCAGGTAACGGTTGAAAGGTTAAGTGTTCAAATTCCTTGTACCCAATGGGCAGAGAATGCTTAAAAAACAAAATGTGAGCTGGTTTTTCTAACAAAAACTGATTTAAAGTAAAAAACAGAATACGCAAATTTTCTTGCAGGCCACCGCTGCCTAACAT
>JAGHBR010000326.1 GCA_021160885.1 Caldisericaceae bacterium | reverse complement strand
AAAGGGCAGTTGCAACTGACCGGAAAGCTAGGTGAGGTAATGAAGGAATCGGCCAGCGCGGCCATGAGTTACCTGCGTTCGAACGCGGAAAAGTATGGCATTGAAGATGACTTTTACGAAAAATACGATACGCATATTCACGTGCCGGCCGGCGCCATTCCTAAGGATGGTCCCAGCGCGGGGATTACCATATTTGCTGCTTTGTACTCATTGTACAGTAACAAATGCGTGAAGAGCAATTTAGCCATGACCGGTGAAATTACGCTGCGCGGTCTGGTGTTACCTGTAGGCGGTATTCGGGAGAAAGTGATCGCCGCCAAGCGCGCCGGCATTGACACTGTTATTTTGCCTGAAAAGAACAAAAAAGACCTGGCCGAAATTCCAAAACGACACATCGAAGGCATGAAATTTCATTACATCAAAGAGGTGGACGAACTGATTGAACTGGCTTTTGATCAGAAAAAATAATCATAAAAGCCCGATTCATTGAGGATCGGGCTTTTTTAATTGGAGCAACAGGTTTCAACAACTGCCAGAGGGAACCATCTTGTACATCTCACATTTCAAATCTGAATATGCTATTTTGACTAAACTTGCATTCACCGCGACGCACTGCGTCTTGTTAACTAACAAATTAAGAAACCTCTGAAAAAATCATTAAGAATGTCATTCCCGCGCAAGCGGGAATCTCTAAGTTGACAGCTTTGGAGAATCCCCGATTTTTTTTTAAGGTTTCAAATGAGTGAATCCTATTCTCCGTTTTAAATTTTTCCCTGGTGCTTTTTTGCCGGATTTTTTAGTTAGCGGAGCGTTGGCCCATCATCGTGAATTCCCCCATGAAGGAGTTTGTCCACGATGTCTCGCTATTTGTCAGCCTAATAAGTAAAAAATCTTTTTGACTTACTGAGTTGCAATCGCAAAAAATTTTCCAAACTTGCCAAGCTAACTTCATTTATAGATTAGTGAAGCATCCTTTTGGGTTTTGCAAAAAAGAAAAAGTTAATTTCAAAATAGAAGATTTAAAAAGCGGGAGGTAGCCATGATATTATTGCAAATGTTTTTTGCGTTGTTTGTCGTTGCCTTTGCTTCTGCCCAGATGATGCCGCAACTGGTAATTGTGCATCAAATGAATAAAAACTTGAAGCCACTTCAATTAAGAAAATTTAAAATTGACATTAAAGTGACCGGCAATTTAGCCACGACGACCATGGATATTACCTACTTCAATCCAAATAACAGGCAATTAGAAGGTAAATTTTATTTACCATTGAATCGCGGGCAAACGGTATCGCGTTTTGCGCTGGAGGTGAATGGCCATTTGCGCGAAGGGGTGGTAGTTGAAAAAGCGCGCGCCACCCAGATTTTTGAAGATGTGGAACGAAGGCAAATCGATCCCGGATTGCTGGAAATGGTCTCGGGCAATAATTTTAAGGCGCGTATTTATCCCATTCCGCCAAATGGCTTTAAACGGCTTGTCATTGCCTCCGAGCAGGAGTTGGAACAAACAGAACGGGGTTACCTCTACCGGCTTCCATTACAATTTGAACAAAAGGTGAGTGATTTTTCGATTCATGTTGAAGTTTTTAAACAAAAAATTAAGCCGTTGCTGTTTCAGTCTGAGCTCAATCAAATTGAATTTAAGAACTGGCACGAATCGTACCGGGCTGATTTTGTAAAAAAAGATTACCTTGCCAACCGTTCATTAGCTTTTGTAGTGCCTCAGGGTAAGACCAGTCGTCAATTTATTTATTCATGCCCGACCGATGGCCGCGATTATTTTTATCTGACTCTGACTCCCAAAATAAAAACTGAGTTAAAGAAATTGCCTGAAAACATTGTCCTTTTTTGGGATGTCTCTTCTTCTGCAGAAAAACGGGATTTGCAGAAAGAGTTGAAGATTTTGGATGGGTATTTTCAAAAAATTAAAGATGCTCGCCTGAAAATCGTAACCTTTAATTTTCAAATCTTAGAAGAAAAGGAATTTGTCATTAAGGATGGTAGCTGGCAAAATGCAAAGCAATATTTGCTCAAATTGCAGTATGACGGCGGTACGCAATTGGGCGCGCTGGATTTCAGTCGTTATCAGGCGGATGAGTTTATTCTGTGTAGTGACGGATTGTCCAACATTGGTTCTGACAAACCTAAGCTTGGCAGCAGACCGATCGTTGTCATTAATTCAAGCCCCAATGCCAACCATGTTTTCTTGCAACAACTGGCCAGTCAAAGCGGCGGGCGTTATTTCGATTTAAATACATTGACGATTGATCAAGCTCGGCAATTGCTTTTACAAAAGCCGTTTTTATTTATGAAAGCCAGGGTTGTGAAAGGAAAGGTAAAAGAATTGCTTCCGGCACAGGTGAGGGAAATGACAAATCAGTTTTCAGTGGCCGGGCAGTTAGTTTCAGAACAGGTTGTCATCAATTTACAGTTTGGCGATGGAAAGCATGTTTTATTCAACAAACGAATAACCATCGATAAAGATAAAGATTTAATAGATGATCCCATTGTCCGGCGCATCTGGGCTCAAAAAAAATTGAACGAACTGTCCGTTAATTTTTCAGAAAATGAAGAAAAATTCGTCCAACTGGCCAAAGATTATGGTATTGTGACGCCTAAAACTTCATTGTTGGTACTTGATCGGATTGAAGATTATGTGCGCTACAAGGTAATCCCTCCGGAAAAAGAATTACGGGAGCAGTACTTTGTCCGTGTACAGCAACAGGAAAAGACTGAAGAGCAGCAAACGAAATCACACCTGGAAGAGGTTGTTAAAATGTTCAATAACCGCTGTTTGTGGTGGCAGGATAGCAAGTTTAGAAAACAAAAATGGATAGAACAAGAATCTGTTGAAGTGGAAGATTCATCAATGCCAGAGAGTAGAGGGGATGTAGATAGAATTTTGCAGGCTTTTACCAGGGAGGAAAGGTTACGTGCATTGCCAGAAGGTCAACCGTCAAGAGCTGTTAGGGCGGGAGCTCGTGCACTAATTGGGAGTAACGGAGAAATGGATGCTTTAGCGGTTCTAACGAGCGGAGCGGAAGCCCCGGCAAGACCAGTCGGCCCAAATATGGCAAAGATAAAAATAAAAAAATGGGATCTACAAACACCCTATTTAAAAGCGCTAAAAAAATGCCTACCTGGCCGGCAATTTGAAACCTACATGACTTTTAAGCAAGGGTACGCCAATAGTCCGGCTTTTTATTTTGATGTGGCCGACTTCTTTGCAGATCAGGGCCAGGCCGGACTGGCCTTGCAAGTGTTAATCAATCTGGCTGAATTAGAGCTGGAAAATCATGAATTGTTGCGCATGTTAGCCTACCGTTTAATCCAGATGCAGCAATACAAACTGGCCATTAGTATGTTACAGAAAGTAGTTAAATTACGTCCTTTTGAACCGCAATCCTATCGTGATCTGGCAATGGCTCTGGAACAAACTGGCCAATACCAAAAAGCGGTCGATTTGCTATACAAAGTGGTGACTACTCCCTGGGACCAGCGCTTTCCGGAAATTGAACTCATTGCGCTTGAGGAGATGAACAACATAATTGCTCTGCACGGTCAGCGCTTAAATTTAAAGGATATTGACAAACGCTTAATTAAGAATTTGCCCCTTGATTTAAGAATTGTGATGACCTGGGATGCTGATAATACCGACATTGATTTATGGGTGATCGATCCGAATAATGAAAAGTGCTACTACCAGAACCGATACACAAAAATCGGTGGCTATCTGTCTAAGGATTTTACCGGCGGTTACGGCCCGGAAGAATTTTTACTGAAAAAAGCGCCGCGGGGAAGTTACAAAATAAAAGCGAATTTTTACGGAGACCATCGGCAAATTCTTTCTTCATCTGTTACGGTTTTTGTGGATATTTTTACGCACTACGGAACCAAGCAGCAGAAAAAAAAGTCCATGCATTTGCGTTTAAAAAATGTAGAGGATTTGCAGGACATTGCAACAGTGGAAATTCAATAAACAAATACTGTTTTGAGTGTTGAAATTTATTTGATTTAAGTGCGTAGATTATGGCACATCTCATTGGCCAGGCTTAAGCTGGAAACAATTCATTTGTCAGGCTATCGATCCTCTTTTTTAAACTCAGCGAATGTTTGGCGCTTTCAAAAAATTTGTCCCGCCATTTGTAAAACAGACTTTGAGCTATGTCCTTTCAACAATCATAGCATCTTTCACTAATTGAACGATCCCCTCTTAGAGACTTGAAAATGATGGTGAATTTTTGTTCCAGGAATAAACCTGGAATGACTAATTTTACGGGATTTAATTGTCTGCTTTTGCAATGATTAACTTTGGATGTGGCCAATATAGATCGTGACACTTTATTTTTTAACAGCACAGGTTGTTTCACGAATAATCAATTGCGCTTCTAAAACTAATTTTTTTACTTTTAATCTTTCCTTTGCTTCAATATTATGAATCAAAATTTCTGCGGCTTTGCGTCCTAATTCTTCTATTGGAGTGCTTATGGTGGTCAGTGCAGGCGACCAGTGCCGGGCAAATTCAATGTCATCATTTCCAATAATCGAAACATCTTCTGGAACACGAATATTTAGCTTCTGTAAGGCAGAAATTAGCCCCAAAGCGACTACATCATTATAACAGACTACCGCCATCGGAAATTTTTGATTTTCTTTCTTACCAAAGTAGTCCAGACCTTTATTTAATCCATCATGAAAATGAGAACCACAGGGAATAATTAAATCATCAGAATAGATTAGAGGACTCTCACTAAAAGCTTGCCTAAAACCTTTTAAACGTTCATAAGCATGAGAAGCGTATTCAGGCCCCGAAAAATGTATGATTCGTTTATGACCAAGATCTACCAGAAATTTTACCGCTTTTTTTATAGCATCAATATTGTTAATACTGACAACATTGGCCTGGATGCCCGGTACCTCTTCAAGCAAAACAAAAGGGAAGTTGAGCATTTTAAGACGGAATAAATGGTCAATTTCCACTGTTCCATTCATAACAGGCGCAATGATTGTTCCTTTGATATCTTTAGCAACTAATAATTTGGTTATTTTTTCCTCGTTTTGATGATTGCATTCCGAACTGGAAATAAAAACCGTATAATTATGTTGATTGGCATATTTTTTTACACCCACGGCTAGAGAAGTGTAAAAAGGATTATCTAACTCGCGAATCAATAAACCTATTGATTTATCTATAAAAGTTCTTTTTAAATTACGAGCCTGACCTTTGGGGCGAAAATTTAATTCTTTCATTATTGAAAGGACCCGTTCTCTGGTAGAGGCTTTAACTGTTGGCTTACCATTAATAACAGCCGATACAGTTGCTTTAGAAACTCCTGCGCGTTCTGCAACATCATTAATCGTAGTTTTTTTCATATATCTTCTCACCTAAATTGTTTGTAAGTATTCTATTTTTTCATATTAAATTTATTTTATTATTTACTTTAATTCAATATTTTATTATATTGATTGAAACGGTTCAAATTTAATTAAACCAGATTAGAAAGTCAATTAATTATCAGAAATTTGTTTTTACACGAACTCTTTTCGAGTATGAACAATTTCAATTAAGGAGGAATAAGAAAATGCCATTTTTCCCTGAAGTATCTGAACCTATTCCTTTTGAAGGAAAAGCTTCAAAAAACCCTCTTGCTTTTAAATATTACGATTCACAAAGAAAAATTGGCTCAAAAACCATGTCTGAGCATCTCCGTTTTTCAGTAGCTTACTGGCATACTTTGATGGGTAATGGGCAAGATATGTTCGGCGCACCATCTTTTGTTCGGCCCTGGCATATAGCCGGTGGTGATCCAATGGACAGGGCAAAGGCGACCATGGATGCAGCTTTTGAATTTTTTCAGAAGTTAGGAGTAAAATTTTATTGTTTTCATGATCGGGATATTGCACCAGAAGGCGCAACATTTGCCCAGACGTGTAAAAATCTGGAGAACATGGCTCTTAAAGCTAAAGAGCTGCAAAAAAGTACTGGTATAAAACTACTCTGGGGAACGGCCAATCTGTTCAGTAATCCCATTTACGCCCATGGCGCAGCTACAAGCCCTGATGCTCATGTATTTGCACACGCAGCAGCCCAGGTAAAACATGCAATCGATATCACCCATGAACTTGGCGGAGAAAATTATGTCTTCTGGGGAGGACGTGAAGGTTATGAAACAATTCTTAATACAAATTTTAAACATGAACAGGAACAGCTTGCCAGATTTTTACACATGGCTGTTGATTACAAGAAAAAAATCGGGTTTAAGGGGCAATTCTTAATTGAGCCCAAACCAAAAGAACCGACCAAACACCAGTATGATACCGATGCTGCTACAACTCTGGCCTTTTTGCGAGAATATGATTTAATCGATCATTTTAAATTAAACATAGAAGCAAATCACGCCACACTTGCCGGACATACCTTTGAACATGAATTAGTTGTCGCTTCTGCAGTCGGAAAGCTGGGTAGTGTAGATGCTAACCGCGGTGATTTGCTTTTAGGTTGGGACACCGATCAATTTCCAATAGATCTTTACAGTACAGCCCTGGCCATGTACATTATTTTAAAACAGGGCGGTTTAGGTAGCGGTGGGCTCAACTTTGATGCTAAAGTGCGCAGACCTTCTATTGAAACCGTGGATCTTTTTTACGCTCATATAGGTGGAATGGATGCTTTTGCTCGCGGTTTAATAATTGCTAATAATATGCTAAATGACGGCATTTTCGATGAATTTCTTGAAAAACGTTACAGCAGCTACCGCTCAGGTTTTGGGGAACTTATTATGGAAGGAAAAGCGACATTAGAACAAGCCGAACAATTCATCCATGAAAATGGTTTGCCAAAACCATTTAGTGGACGTCAGGAATATCTAGAAAAATTGCTAAATGATTATATTGAATAACCCGTTTTGCAAATTTTAAAAATAATTGTCCACAATTACTCAGATCGCTAAATTATCAATAATACAAAAAAACAAGGAGTAGTCATGGACAATTTTAGAGAAAATTTTT
>JAGHBR010000274.1 GCA_021160885.1 Caldisericaceae bacterium | reverse complement strand
CCTTATGTAATAAATTAAAAATGCAAGCTGATTTGTTACGGCAAAAAATTGTAACAGCTTTTTTTGACACCGCCAGCGGCTATTTTTACGATCGTAAAATTGAGAATCATGAGTTTATTAAGGATATGGGACCGGAGGGATGGATTCCTTTATGGGCAAATGTAGCATCTTCTGAACAAGCACAAATGGTCGTTCAGGTGCTAAGTGATTCTAATAAATTTGCTACCTATTTTCCATTTCCGACGATAGCGCGTGACAATCCGAAATTTTCGCTTGGTTATTGGCGTGGGCCGGTTTGGCTGGATCAGGCTTATTTTGCCATAATAGGGTTAAAGAATTATGGTTTTAATACACTTGCCGAACAATTTACCAGACAAATATTTGAGCATGGTCAGGGAATTTTGAATGCAGCTGATCCCATTCGTGAAAACTACAATCCTTTGAATGGTGAGGGATTGCGTGTAAATCATTTTAGTTGGTCCGCCGCTCATCTTTTACTTTTATTAACTCATAAATAAAAATTGTGGCAAATGTTGAATGAAAAGTTTGATCTAAAATATAAAATACACAATAAAATTAAGGAGAGAGATTATGATCTACAGGATTCAAATCTTTGCTTTTATCGTCACTTTGTCCATTATTTTTTTATGCCTTGGACAAACAGGGGAAAAGTCATTGGTAGAATTAAAATCCGACTGGAAATTCATTAATAAAGACAATCTCGAATTTGCCAGGCCGGATTATAACGATGCAAATTGGAAAAGCATTAGAGTGGACAAAACCTGGGACAAACAGGGGTATTCCCGAAATGAAGGTTTCGGCTGGTATCGAATTAAAGTGGTAATCCCTTCTTCACTAAAAGAAAACGCGTTTTTGAAAGACAGTCTCATTTTTCATCTGGGCAAAATTGATGATTTTGATCAGGTTTTTTTAAACGGGTTTCTGATCGGGGAAAATTGCAAAAATGTTCACTCTGGTAGCAAACCAAGTAATGCCTTTAAGAACCTGGAAAATTCATATTGGAATGAGGAACGTAATTATTCACTGTCTGTTAATGATCCACGTATTAAATGGGATCAGGAAAATGTGCTTGCTATTCGTGTTTACAATTGGGGAGGACCAGGAGGCGTCTATTCAGGCGATTTGTACATTTCCATGCCAGATATCAGTAAATATTTAGAATTAGAAATTAAGCCGGGAATATTTACTACTCATAAACAAATGATAAACAAAAAAATTTTGTTAAAGAATAAAGCCAGTAAATACACCATTGATGGAACGCTGGAAGTTACTGTGAAAAATAATATTACCGGTAACAAGCTTTTTACTAAAAATTATTCTTTGCATATAAAGCCTAAAAAACAGATGGAAATTGCATTTGATTTTCCGGAAACAAAGCAATCTACTACTATTAAATATGAGGTAAATTTTGACAAAGGTATTCGCTCAATCAAGTATAAAGAGGGTGTGCCTTATATTTTAACTCCACCGAAAAAACCGCAGCCACAAATCAATTACCCCAGGGTTTATGGTGAACGTGTTGGCAAACCATTTTTATTTCGTATTCCGGCATCGGGTAAACGACCCATGAAATTTTCGGCTCAAGGGCTGCCCACTGGTTTAACATTAGATACGGAAACTGGTATTATTTCTGGCAAGGTAATGCAAAAAGGTACATACGATGTAAAAATTACCGCACAAAATGAGTTGGGTAAAGATCAAAAAACTTTACGCATCGTTATTGGCGATCAAATTGCCTTAACTCCGCCCATGGGTTGGAATAGCTGGAACGTGTGGGGTCTGAGCGTTACGCAAGATCGCGTGTACGCCGCAGCCAAAGCCTTTGTGGAAAAAGGACTGGCCGATCACGGGTGGAGCTACGTTAACATTGACGACGGATGGGAGATTTACGGTGAGTCTAAAGAGCCCAAACGTAAGCCTAACGGTGAAATTCGCACTAATAAAAAATTTCCTGACATGAAAAAGTTGGGAGACGATATTCACGCTTTAGGTTTAAAGTTCGGCATTTATTCTTCGCCAGGCCCGTTGACCTGTGGCGGTTACACGGCCAGTTACGGCCACGAATTTCAGGATGCCCAAACCTTTGCCAAATGGGGTGTGGACTTTCTGAAATATGATTTGTGTTCCTATCGTAAAATGATGAAAGATATGCATTCGGTTGATGAATTGATTCCACCCTATCAAAAAATGAACAAGGCGCTGCAAAAAGTAAATCGTGATATTGTCTACTCACTTTGTGAATATGGACTAGGAAAAGTGTGGGAATGGGGCGCCAAAGTCGGTGGAAACCTGTGGAGAACTACGGGCGATATCTGGGATAGTTGGGATCGTATGGCTTCCATAGGATTTAATCAGGAACAGGCAGCGCCGTATGCCGGGCCAGGACATTGGAACGATCCGGATATGTTAGTGGTAGGCTGGGTTGGCTGGGGAGAAAATTTACACTACACTAAATTAACTCCCGATGAACAATATACGCACATTAGTCTTTGGGCTTTACTTTCTGCTCCACTTTTAATAGGCTGCGATCTGCAACGCCTGGATGATTTTACCTTAAATTTGTTAACGAATGATGAAGTATTGGCAATTGATCAGGACCCTTTGGGGAAGCAGGCCATTCCTGTTATCAAAGACGGTGACATCCAGGTGTACAAAAAGGAATTGGCCGATGGTTGTATTGCCATGGGGATTTTTAATCTCGGAAAATCAACGACGAAGTATACCTTAAATCTTAGAAAAATTGGTATTGAACAAAAATGCAAAATAAGGGATTTATGGAGACAACAAGATTTAGGCATATTTGGTGCGACTTTTACAACAATAATTCCGGAGCATGGGGTTACGCTGGTTAAGATATTTAAAACGAAATAGGTGATGCTATAAATTAAAGGAGCTGACATGCATTTCGATGTTATAGACTACCTGGTCTTTTTCGGCTACATCGTCGGTATTGTATTTTTGGGCCTATGGGTGTCCAGAACCAGGAAAGGCCATGAAAAAAATTCGGAGGACTACTTTTTGGCAAGTAAAGCCTTACCCTGGTGGACGATTGGCTCGTCATTAATTGCGGCTAATATTTCGGCTGAACAATTTATTGGAATGTCCGGTTCTGGTTTTGCTATTGGTCTGGCTATAGCTTCTTACGAATGGATGTCAGCGGCTACGTTACTTATTGTGGGTAAATTCTTTTTACCTGTTTTTATTGAAAAGCAATTGTACACTATTCCGGAATTTATAGAAAAACGTTTTAGTACCGATCTAAAAACCATTCTGGCTGTTTTTTGGATTGCTTTATTTATTTTTGTCAACTTAACCTCCGTGCTCTTTTTAGGTGGTAAAGCAATCGATACTATTGTGGGCAATGGTGATGGAAGTATGATTATTTATGCCATCCTTTTCCTTGCTTTTATTGCTGCCGCCTATTCGTTGTACGGCGGATTGTCTGCGGTAGCTTGGACGGACGTTATCCAGGTTGCTTTGCTTGTTTTAGGCGGCTTACTCACCACGCTTATTGCTTTGAATGCGGTTACGCCAGAAGGCGGCATTATTCACGGGTTTGAGCATATTTACAAACATGCCAGCGATAAATTCCACATGATTTTGCATAAAAATAATCCGCAATTCTTTAATCTACCTGGTATTGCTGTGTTAATTGGCGGAATGTGGGTGGCTAATTTGTATTATTGGGGCTTTAATCAGTACATCATTCAACGTGCGCTGGCTGCCAAGTCGTTACAAGAAGCGCAACGTGGTTTGGCCTTTGCCGGATTTTTGAAGCTACTTATCCCAATATTAGTGGTGATTCCAGGTATTATTGCTTTTGTCCTTTTTACTCAACCGGAAGGAACAACGATTATTCCAGGCGTTAAAGAGGCCTTTCTAAAGGCTGACGGAGGTATCAATTACGATAAATCCTATCCCTGGCTCATCAGCCAGTTTATCCCAATCGGGTTGAAAGGATTGGTATTAGCGGCGTTGACTGCTGCCATTGTTTCATCATTGGCTTCTATGCTCAATTCAACTTCTACCATTTTTACCATGGATATTTTTAAGCCGTATATTAAGAAAGATGCCACTGAACGCGATCTGGTGTTTGTAGGACGTTTAACGGCTGGTATTGCGCTGGTTATTGCAATAATAATGGCTCCGGTTCTGGGAAATATTCCGCAAATGTTTCAGTATATTCAAGAATACACCGGATTGGTTAGTCCAGGGATTTTAGCTGTTTTTCTGATGGGCTTGTTCTGGAAAAAAACAAACAACAAAGGCGCAATTGTCGGCGTTACTCTTTCTATTGTCATTGCTTTTTTGTTGAAATTACCAGGATTGGAATTGCCCTGGATGGATCAAATGTTTTATACGCTAATTTTGACCATGGCTATTATTTTAGGCGTTAGCCTAACCACTTCGCCTGATATTGACGATCCCAAGGGAATTCCATTATCAGCTGCAACTTTTAAAACAGATTCTGTGTTCAACATAAGTGCGTATATTATTTTGATTATTTTAGCTGTGCTTTACTCGGTATTCTGGTAATAGTGGCATTGTAAGGCTCCCTTGATTAAAAACTTAAAATATTTTTACAGTTGGAAAGCTTTGAAAAAATAATAAGAAATGAATAATTTTGAATATTTTTTGCACTTTGGTTTAGTTTTT
>JAGHBR010000427.1 GCA_021160885.1 Caldisericaceae bacterium | reverse complement strand
GATCAGATTTAGTAGAACCAGGTCGATTATCAGAGGATAGTAAATTTCCAGATTGTTCTTGATAAAAATCATCATGCCGCGCAAAATGGTGCCTAAAATAATCAGCCACTTAAAAGGATAAACATATCGTTTCTGGTAATGTTTTTTGTAAAATTTGTACAGCGATTTGTTGAAGGTAACCACATAGTCAAGATTGTACTTTTTAGTACTCTCGCCTTTGTAATGAATAATCTGCGAATCCGGCACATAGTAAATTTTGCCCCCTGCCTGATTAATGCGGTAACAGTAATCGATGTCTTCGCAGTACATGAAAAAATCTTCATCCAACTTGCCCACGCGCTGTACGATTTCACGGCGCATCATCATAAACGAACCGGAGATCGCCTCCACCGGATAGGTGTCGTTTTCATCCAGGTAGGTTAAATTGTATTTACCAAAGATTTTGCTTTTGGGAAACAAACGCGCCAAACCGGTTACCTTCCAGAAGGCAGTCAGCGGCGTGGGAATGCTGTGCCGGCAATCTACTGAAAAAGTACCATCCGGATTGATGATTTTACAGGTGGCAGCCGAAGCGTCCGGCGTACGCTCAAAAAAATCGAGTAACTTTTTAAAGGTGTCTTCCTGCACCACTGTATCGGGATTGAGCAGCACAATGAACTGTCCGCGGGCGATTTCCAGACCCTGGTTATTAGCTGCCGAAAAGCCCCGGTTTTCTTTGTTTTCGATTAATATCACTTCGGGAAAGCGGCGCCGCACCATCTGCACAGAATCATCTACCGAGGCATTGTCCACCACAATGATTTCCGTAGGAATCTCTTTAGTGGCCCGTTTGACGGAAAGCAGGGTTTGTTCCAGAAACTCCCGCACATTGAAATTGACAATGATAATCGAAAGGACGATTTGTTGATCTTTCATCTCATTCCTTTGCTCAAACCGATAAAAATCAGGAAAGAACGCATTAAAATCCGCAAATCAAAAGACAGCGACATGTTTTCCAGATAAAACAAATCCTGTTTTAACTGATCGCGTTTGTATTTTAAGGCTTCTTCATAACGATATTTCACCTGAGCCCAGCCGGTCAATCCCGGCCGTACTAAAAAACGGCGATTGTAAAATTTGATCTTTTTTCGCAGATGTTCTACCACTTCTACCGTTTCAGGACGCGGCCCTACAAAACTCATCTGCCCCATTAAAATGTTCAGCAAAGCCGGTAATTTGTAAATCCTGGCCTTGTAAAGAATTTTACCAAACCAGGACGGTTTCCCTGTTTTACTGCTCTTGGTATTAAAATTGAACATTCCAAAAATGCGCCCGTGCTTGCCCACCACCTTTTGAATTTCAAAGAAGGGGAAAATGCCGCTCGCCGCCTGCAGCAAGATAATTAACAAAAACAACGGCGCTAAAAGAATCATTAACAACAAACTCATCCCAATATCCGTCAGGCGTTTTAACATCCATTGCCAGGGACGCATGGTTTCCGGAAACAAGCGAATTAGCGGATGTCCGATTACTTCTTCGGTACGCAAACCGGAAATGGCATCGTACATTTGAGGCAGCACTTTGAAGATTACCGTAGGCGTGTCAATGCGTGAGACCAGATTCAATATTTCATCCCGCGACCGCTCATTGATGGCAATAATCACTTCTTCTACCCGTTGTTGCCTGACAATCTCTGGTAATTGATCGTAAGTGCCCAAAAACGGCAAACCGGCAAATGGCTTTTCCTGCACATTTCGCGTCACGTAGCCCACAACATCGTACAGCAGATGCGGATTTTGCCGAATGTCTTTAATTAATCGTTTTGCTTTGTTGGAGTTGCCAATCAGTAAGGTACGATGCGCTGCGTATTCCAGTATTTCAAATTTTTTCTCAAGATTAATCAACGCAAGTCGCCCGGCATTTACCAGAATCAGTAAAAAGCCGCCATAAAGGATTAAACTTAATCGACCTTCGGAAAAAGGTTCGGCCGGATTAAAGGTCAGCACAAACAAAATGATCAGCCCAAAAAGAATTGTTCTTGAAACACGACTCATCTGGTCAAAACGGGACACATCCCAACGCAGATTGTACAAATTATTTAAATAGAACAAAGCAATCCAGCATAGAGTAAAAACAACCATCACGATAGGATCAAAAATCAGAGTAGGCCCTGCACTGGTTTGCGCAGTCAGCCACCCCGATTGAAAACGCACCCACCAGGTTAAATACAAGGCTGCATTGACCATTAAAATATCCGAACCAATCAATAGAAATTTGTGAATCAGTCGTCTAAAGGACAGTGGCGCCAGCATGGGCCTGGCTTCAATGATGGTGTGGTCGCCATAATAGGTTTTAGTGCGCTGTGCTTCCAGGTAGCCCAGCCGTTTTAAGCCAAAAGCCGCTAAACCAACCACCAGCAGAAAGGCAATACCGCCAATTAAAAAGTAATGCTGAGCCAACAAAAAAGCCGTTAAGCCAAAAGCAGCTCCAGCCAGGTAAATTAAGTAAACCGCCTGCGGATGCGAAAGCCCCAAATAAATTAATCGGTGATGCAGATGATCTCGGTCTGGTTTAAAGGGATGCTTGCCCTTGTTCAGGCGACGAAAAAAAGCCACACTGGTATCGCCAATGGGAATACCTAAAACCAGAATAGGCACAAACAGCCCAATTCTTCCCGGAGCTGTTTCAAAACCGCGAATGCTAATGGCTGCTAAAATCAACCCCAAAAACAAAGAACCGGTATCGCCCATAAAAATGGTGGCCGGAAAACGATTGAACTTCAAAAATCCCAGCAAGCCCCCGATTAATGATAAACTAATGATTAAAAAAGCCCAGTTGCCGTTCAAGTAGGCCAACAGGGCAAACACACCACTGGCAATAACGCTGATACCGGCAGCCAGACCATCCAATCCATCCAGTAAATTAACCGCATTGCTAACTCCTACTAACCACAGATAGGTAAGAGGAATGGCCAGCGGTCCCAGTTCAATATCTGTGGCAAATGGTAAACTGATACGTTCAATCACACATCCAGAGGCAATTACAATGGTGGCCGCTAAAAATTGGCCCAAAAACTTTTTACCGGCTGAAAGACCTTTTAAGTCGTCATAAACGCCCAGCACAACAATAAAAACCGAAGCCAGTAAGATTCCGCCAAACTGGTCAAGAATTTGCCGAAAAATTTCTGGTGCGAAAAAGGTTGTGCTTAAAATTCCAATTAAAAAACCGGCGTAAATACCAAAGCCGCCCATGTGTGGCATAAAAGTTTTGTGCACTTTACGCGGATCGGGCATTTCACCAATTTTAAAACGTAGCGCTAACGAACGCGTAACATAGGTAACCAGCAGCCCGGTAACCAGTGAAAGTGCCAATATTACAAAAAATAATAAATGCTCAGAAATCATGAAATATTTTCTTGCTTTGTTTTTTTAATTTTCATCAACCACCTGCCAGTAGCCGCCCTTAGCCGGCCCAATGCGTTTAATTTTACCTTGTTTTTTAAGTCTGGCAAGATGATATTTAATTCCATCTTCAGTAATATTACCTACTAATTTTGCAAGGTCTTTTCGGCTTAACTTTGGATTTCTTTTTAAAAGCTCAAGAATTTTCTGGGTAGTTTTCTGGGTAGTTTTCTGGGTAGTTACTACCTCAGTTCCCATTTTTTCTTCAATTTTTCCAGTTCGATTAAAAATCACTAAAAATCCCGTTTTTAAAATCTCAAAGTCAACCTTTACATTATTTTCTTTACACTCCTTATGAATTCTTTCTAGTCCAGACCCCCAACGTTCGATGTCTTTAGTAAAATAAAAGATCTCGGCAATCTTTGGGTTTCGCAAATAGGAGCGTTCTTTACCTGAAATAAAATCTTGCGGTTTTAAGCCAGGCGGGAACGTACCTGGATTGTAAATTTCTATCCGATCTTTAAAAATGGCAATTTCGTTGCCTTTTGGATTGGCAAAATCACGGTGAACCAGTGAATTAACCAGAGCCTCACGCAATGCTGCCAGGGGAATTTCAGGTATTTCCTGGCGCTTCATATTTTGATCAAATTCAACGCGCCAATTAATTTTTTCCTTAATATAATTTTCTGCCGCCGCTAAAAGTGAAAACAAATTCCCCTTAAATTGTTTAAAATCCAAAAAAGTCACTCGATCAGTACTGGCAAAAACAGCACATTGAACTTCAATATCATGGGCATTTGTAAATAAAAACTTTGCCGCCTGAGTTAACTTGTCATTTTTTATTAAATTCAGCTTTTTTAAATTTTGTAACCAATCATCAGCACTAAATTTTAACCGATTAACCTGCCGGGCTTTTTTTAAAAACTCATTAAACGTTTGTAAATCAATGCGCTTTACCGGTAAATCGGATAATTCGGTATCCCAACGCCTTGAGTAAATATCCGTTTCCAAAATGAATCGGCGTAATTCATTGGGAGAAAGCTTGCGATCTTCATCGGCTACACGAATGTAGGCAATGCCAAAAGCAAAATAAGGACGTTATTTACCTTCAAATTTTACTCGAATGCAGGATTTCCCTCCCAAAATAATTTTCTCGATTAAAGGATAAATTTTGGGCTCAATGCCTTCTGATATTTTTTGCGATATCTGACGCAAGGTATTTTCAGTAACTTGTTGTCCAATAATTTGTCCATTGTTTTCAACTCCAAAGTACAATTCTCCGTATCCATGCTTATTCAGAATTGCAGAAATAGAAATTAAAGCCTGCTTTAAAAGACCTGTAGATCTTTTTAATTCAATTGTTTCGGATTCTTTTAAAATCATACTATCGCGCTTGGTTATGTTCTATTAATACTTCAACACTACACCAACAAAATATTCCTGATAATTACTTTCCGTATTTGCCACCTTTAATTTTCCAAATGTCATGGCTCCCTTCAAATAAAAATCATTAAAAATTTCGTAATTGGCGTAAAGCTGAGCGGTTTGCCGTTGAGTCAAAATACCTTCCAAAAATTTGCGAGTTTCTCGGGCCATTTGCTGATTTCCTAATAATGTGGCATGTCCCTGTAAAATATTACCGCCAATATTTTCGTTGGGATAGTTATCGCCATGTTTGTATTGCTGCAATTTTAAACCGGTTCGTAACCGTGCATGCCAGTCCTTTTGCAAATGCAGATAAATGACTTCAGAATTAGGGCCGGCCCAGTGTCCAATAGATCGCTGATCCGAAGTGTAGGCATTGATCAGATATTTGTGCGTGTAAACCCAGGGCATAATGGCCGTATATTCAAAACGCAGCGAAAAATTAGCAAGCTTAAACGGATCGACCCACCACAGGCCAAACAAAATGGCGTGCTTGTTGCCATACCAGTTAGTTCCAAGTTTTTTACGTTTGAACTCATCCAAAAACACCGTTCCATAAAGTTTAAAGCCTGGCCTAACCAGGTATTCTGCATCGATCGAAATAGTAGCATTGTCACGGTCGCGTAACTTGTGCTGAACCGCGCGGTAAAAGTTGAAGGGAATCAAATAAGCCCAGTCGGCATAGCGATTGCCGTAAATAAAGCATTCATTAAAGCCCAGCGTCAGCTTGTGCCACAGGCTCAATTCCAGTCGGTGCGCGGCCAGCCATTTATCGGGGAAAACTTTGTAGCCATCTTCTAAGGTGTCGGCCCAGAAGGATTGTAGCTTGGCATGCAGGGCAATAAACTTAAACCAGCCCCAATTTTTGCTCAAACTAAGGTAAGGATAGGGAACGGTATTATTAGACAAAATCAACTGTCCCGACTCACCATAGCCCCAGGTAATCTCCTGTTGGGCAAAACGAAAATCAAAATAGTTGGAATGAAAGGCCAGTTCACCGCCAGTCAAATCGGAATAGCGCAATTCGCCTTCACTTAATTGACTCCACCCTCCTTTAAGGATGGGATGTTCGGCGATATAGGCATCATCATTGCCCCGCATGCCCTGTAAACTGACTTCAAAATGGTAGCCAAAATTTTCGTTTAATGTTCCGCGAAATTGATAACTCTGCCAGCTGGCCGAACGCGTCATGCCCTGCGAATGTTTTTGAAAGTCTATGCCCTGTTCGTAATCAAAATAGAAATTGTCTTTGCCTCGTTCCCAGGAAAAAACATGGTTTTCTTCTTCTGGAAAATTTTGCTGAAAAAAACGCCGGAAATCTTTTTTAAAATTTTGCCAACTGGCCAAAATGGAATACCAGTTCTGCTCTTTGGGGAGAAGGTAATAGCGTTTAGTGCGATCAATTTCCCAGCGAAAATCCAGTAAAAAATCATCCAACTTTCTTCGATCAATCGAGGTCAACTGATTACGATGCGTTGCAATTTCTTTCAAATAATTTGCCACTTCTGTTCGATCAAACGGTTTAATACCATTAAACATATTGTGTACAAAACCTAAGGTTTCCATACGCTCTAAAAAATCGTAAACCGGATTATTTAACGGCACTGAAGTAGGATTTCCAGCCCAGGCTGGCACCAAAAGACTACTTAGCAAGATAAAGATTAAGCACACCTTACGCATTTTTATTTTCCTTACCAATGAGTTTGTGTAACAAGTTTTGATACTGATCAGCTAATTTGTTTCGATCAAAATGAGCTTCTACAAATTTTCGGCCATTACTTCCTAATTTGCTGCAAAGCTCGGGATTGTTTTTTAAATCAAGAATCTTTTCTTTGAGCATTAACGGATTTTCCGGTTCTGCAAAAATTCCGGCCTGTGCTTCTTCCACCAACTTTCGGGATTCACCGTCAACGCTAATGATGATCGGGCGTGCCATAGCCATAATTTCGAATATCTTTGATGGAATAACGCTGCGAAACAGAGGCAGTTTGCGTAACGTTACCAGAATGATGTCCGACAATCCATAATAATCCGGCAACTGGTGTTTATCAATTTGATCCAAAAATTTTACATTCGGTAAATTTAATGCCTTTGCTTTTCGAATTAAATTCTCTTTTTCAGCACCTTCGCCAACCAGTAAAAAGAGAATGTCCCGCTGATCTTGTATTAATTGGGCTGTATCCAGCACTTTATCCAGTGCATGGGAGAGGCCATGGGTTCCAATGTAAGAGACAACGAACTTATCATCAAAGCCATATTTTCTTTTTAGAACTTTTTGCTGGCCATTACCATGAAACAACTCCAAATCAACACCATTTTTAATAATGGTAATTTTTTCAGAAGGGACGCCCCGTTCGGTTAAAATTTTTACGGTGGAATCCGCTACTCCAACAATATGAATGGCCTTTTTGTACAGTAGCATCTCGATCCATTCCAAAAAGCGGATGAGAAAACGATTTTTCAATTGTCCCAACTGCACAATGGACTCCGGCCAGAGGTCACGTACTTCAAAAATAAAGGGAATGCCTTTTAAACGACTAATGATGTAGCCAGCCACACCTACAAAAAACTGAGGGCTGGTGGCAATGATCACATCCTGTTTTCCGACCGTTTTTGTTCCTTGAATAATGCTGGAACACATGAACGACACGTAAGAAAGAATTCGTTTAAAAAAACCTTTATTCGGCGCAGCAAAGATGTAGGTACGTACCACACGAATACCGTCTTTTTCTTCTTCTAAAAATCGGTAACCGCGATATTCCGTTGGAATGATTCCGGTAGGATGATTGGGAAATCCCGTAAGAACCGTAACCTGATCGCCATTTTTAACCCAGCGTCGGGCAAGTTCGTAAACGCGAGCCGAAGGCGCTCCCATTTCCGGAGGGAAGTATTGTGAGAGATAAAGAATGCGCAAACGCTTTCTCCTGTTGTCAGTCCTTCACTGTTTGTAATTATAGAAATTTAGCAGGATCATCTATTGTTAGCAAATCAAACTAAGGGAGCAGGAATGTTGCCATTTTTGTTTATTCATACTTTTCAGGCTTAATGCTATTCTAAAGCACATTAAAAAATTTAAAACACACTTAGGTTAGAGTTAAAAAAACAAATTAAAGTTAATCAGGATCGATCAATGGACCATTTTTGCCGCAGCTCAACTTTCTTAGAAAATAAAAAAAGCAAAACCAGCTTTCTTTAGATTTACTTGTGACCAAAATATGTTGCATGTGATTTATGCACAAAATTGAGGTTATTTTTTTCATTTTTTCTTAAAATAATTCTTTCTCCAGAAAATGAAAAAAAGTTGGTATGACAAGATTTTCAATTTAATGAGGTTCTCCCCCATGAATTTAAAAATAGTGTTTGACATCTATTCTTTGAGTTTTTATTTTGAAAAAGTTCTCATAAATTCTAACGGATTTGTGGAAATAACTTAACATGCGTTACTTGTTAATATTTTTTAGTCTAATCAGGATAAAAACTTTACTACGAAATAG
>JAGHBR010000226.1 GCA_021160885.1 Caldisericaceae bacterium | reverse complement strand
CCGGGCCCTGTTTAATGCGTTCGGCCGTTTTTTGATCGATGCCTTCTACACCGATCAGGCTGCGGTAACTGGCCTTTAGTACCCCTTCCGGAGAACCGAATACTGAAATCAATTTACGCAACCTGGCCGGCCCGATTGTTGGAATGGAAAACAATTCCAACAAAGCCTCTAAAGAGAATTCGCTCATTCCATATTTTCTATTTGATCAGCCTTTTTAATCAACTGGTAAAATTGATCTTTCAATTCATCAAGATGGTCGCCCCGAACCGCCGAAATGAAGACAACCGGCAAGCCATTGCCTATTTTGGACGGACTAAATTCTTCGCTTTGCAGGTCCATTTTAGTCAAAACAACCAGAGCCGGTTTTTTAACCAGATTCGGGCTGTAAGATGCCAATTCATTGTACAAAATTTCAAAAGTTTTTTGTGGTTCGGGATCCGTACTGTCGATCAGGTAGGCCAGGGCGCGTGTGCGTTCAATGTGTTTTAAAAATTGAATGCCAAGGCCCTTGCCCTCATGTGCGCCTTCGATTAGTCCCGGAATATCGGCCACCACAAAATTTACAAAATCACGGTAAGCCACAATGCCCAAATTAGGTTCCAGAGTGGTAAACGGATAATCCGCAATTTTGGGCCGGGCATGCGAAATGCGCGAAAGCAAAGTCGATTTACCGGCATTGGGCAGGCCCACCAGACCGATGTCAGCAATCAATTTCAATTCCAGTTCAATCCAGCGATCTTCACCAGGTTGGCCGGGTTCCCACTCCCTGGGCGAACGATGCGTTGGAGTGGCATAGCGGGCATTCCCCCGTCCGCCCCTTCCGCCACGGGCCACAACCAGTTTTTGGCCAGGCTTTACAATGTCGCCAAGAATTTGCCCGGTTTCGGCATCTTTGACAATAGTGCCCAGAGGCACCTGTAAAATAACATCAGCTCCTTTACGGCCATGCTTGTTGCTACCCATGCCATGTTGGCCACGTTTGGCTTTGTAAAGTTTGTGGTAGCTGTAATCCTGCAAAGTGCGCAAATGTTCATTACCGACCAAAATTACACTACCCCCGCGCCCGCCGTCACCGCCATCCGGACCACCTTTGGGCACAAACTTTTCGCGCCTGAAACTGACGGCTCCACTGCCACCATGGCCGCCAATAACGTGTATTTTTACGTAATCTATGAACATAACTTTTTAATCTTTTTGATTTTCTTTCAACTAAAACCTTCGAAAAATTCAGTAATTCTCCAAACCTGCAACTTAAGGATTCCCGCTTGCGCGGGAATGACTTTCTTAACGATTTTTTAAATGCACCGTTTTGTACCAAATTTTTTAATTTTTGAAACGCTTCCTCAACCGTGGTAATCTTTTACTATTGGACGATATTTTACTTAAAATAAATTTTATTTACCTTAAATTGCCGCTAATGCCAAAGCGATGGACATTACCTAAAAATTCAAAATTGGAAAACGCGTAATCCACACGGAAGTTTTTAACAATAAAGCCCACGCCTGCTGAGAAACCGGCAAATTTGCCCTGGGTCGTCACGTCGCTTTGCAGGCTTTCGTGCTGTTCATTGTTGTAACCCAGGCGCAAATGGAAATGATCGCTAAAACGAAATTCGCCGCCTACCGAAAAGCGCTTAAAACGATCGTACCAGTTTTCGGCCGATTGATTGAGCTTTTGCAGGCGAAAACTAATTTCCAATGGCAAATGGGCCAATTTTTTGCTAATTCCAACATTTAATGAAGTTGGCATTGGTTCTTTAACATTAGTCGATTCCGAGTAACTATCTAATTGCCAGCCCAAATTTTGCAACGAAACCGCAAAATAGAGGTCTGATTGAAAAGTAGCTTTGTAAATCAGTCCAAAATCGAATAACCAGGCCGCAGCCGTGTAATCGTCAATTTTAGAATAAGCCAGGCGCGTGCTAATTCCATAGCTAAACTGCTCATCCAAGTGATCTGCCTGCGTAATAGCCAGAGCAAAATCGTTAGCCGAAAAAGTTCTGCCGGTACTTACGGCATATTGATCCGTTTCGTCGAATTGGCCATAATCCATGTAAGTAACCGATAGAGCCATGCGCTTAAAGTAGGGCACCTGTTGGGAATAAGCCGCCATGCCGCCATTAATATCGATTAAATAATTGGTGTAATTAAACACAAATTGCCGATCATCCAAAAATGCCAGGCCGGCAGGATTTAAGCTTAAACCATTCAAATCTCCGCGCACTGTTAAAAAAGCGCTGCCTAATGCCGCGCTACGAGCTGAAAAATCGGTTCTTAAAAATTCAAAGCCAGCCGTACTGCCAGCCCGTAACGTGTAAGTAAAACCTGACAAAAGCAACAAAAACACAAGCCATTTATTCTTCATGTAAAACCTCTAAATTTTTTAACAAAGGCGCATCGGAATGTTTGATTAAAAATTCATCAAAATCTATACGCTGCACGTTTTCCAGTTGTTTTTCCAAAAAACGCGAGCCTACCTGGCTGAATTGTCGGGCGCTATCGCTAACAAAATAAAGATCTTCGTTCGGTTTGGGCCCGGCATTGACCAGCTTTAAAGCGGCTAATCTTTCTTTTACCACACGAGCCGTCTCTTTGCCCGAATCAATCAACGTTACCTGCGGCCCGACAATTTGCTGAATCGCTTTTTCCAGCAAAGGATAATGCGTACAACCCAAAATAATGGTGTCCACCTTTTGTTCCATTAACGGAGCCAGATATTTTTTTAAAGTCATTTTGGTCACTTCATCATCCAGCCAGCCTTCTTCCACCAGAGGCACTAACAGGGGACAGGGCTGACCAAAGACCTCAGCCTCAGGCATCAACTTTAAAATTGATTTTGAGTACGAACTGCTTTTAATGGTTGCGCTGGTTCCAATTATGCCAATTCGGCCATTTCTTGTCTTTTGAACGGCTGTCTGAGCGCCCGGTTCCACCACGCCTTCTACCGGAATCGTCAAACGTTGTATTAAAATTTCCAGGGCGCTTGAAGAAGCCGTATTACAGGCCACTACTAAAAATTTGATATTAAATTGCAGTAAAAATAATGCATCTTCCAAAGCAAATTGCTGAATCAACCGTTTGGATTTGGTACCATAAGGAATACGCGCCGTATCGCCAAAATAGATCAATTGTTCGTTTGGTAATATTTTACTTAACTGTTTAACCACGGTCAGGCCGCCAACACCGGAATCAAAAACACCAATTGGTCGTTCCATTCATTACCTCACATTGCGCTTTCAAAATCTGTTTTAAACTTATCAATGCCTTCTGCCAGAGCTAACGCTATTTTAGATTGTGTAGATTTGCGTCGCAGCATTTTTGCTTCATTTTTATTGGAAATGTAACCCATTTCTACCAGAATATTGGGCATGGTTGCACCTACCATCACCCAAAATGGGCCCTGCTTAACTCCGCGGTCTTTCATGCCTAATGGCTGCAAAAATTTGCGTAACGATTTTTGCACCACCGATGCCAGATATTGACTGTATTTAATAAAGGCATTTTGAGCCAGAGTAGCAAGGACGAAATTTATCCCTTCGTATTTTTGTCGATCATCGGTCGATTCAAACTTAATAGATTCATTTTCCAGCAAAACAACTTCGCGGGCTTTATCGTCTTTCTCCGCGCTTAAAAAGTAAGTTTCAAAACCTCTTGCTCTCCGGCTTTTACTGGCATTGCAATGCAGACTGATAAACAACTTGCCATGATTTTCATTGGCAAATTTAGTACGCTTCCACAAAGGGATGAACACATCAGATTTGCGTGTGTAAAGGATTTTAACGTCAGGTAGTTTCTTCTTTAAATATTTGCCAAGCAATAAACCTACCGAAAGCACAATATCTTTCTCTTTCAATTTGTAATAGCCCAAAGCGCCAGGGTCTTTGCCGCCATGCCCCGGATCAATGACAATGGTGTCGATCATCCATTCCGATTTTTGACGTTCTAATTCTTCGTCTATGGAGTGGTTTTGCTCATCTTCAGCCTTTTCTGTCTGGTTGGCCTGGGCTACTTCTTTTTCGTGTAAGGTTAACAATATTTGCCCGTTAGCTTCATCAAAAAGCGCCTCGTAGGACAAAGGTTTATTTTTTAACTTAAAGCCAATTGACAATAGTTGTTCTAATTGCGCAGCCCGTATTTCACGGATACTCTGATCATTGATTTTTTTAGAAAGCGCTTTTTCATCGCCCCGGCCGCCGACAATTTCCAGATAAAGCCAGCCATTTACCAGTTTAGTCTTCAGGTCTTTGGCTTCAAAGGGCTGTGTTGCGGTAAGACTGATCAAAGTGCCATTGGCTTTGTGTTCAATTTGCAGACTGGTAATATTTATTTGCCGATCTGTAAAGATCAACTTTTTTTGAGACTCATTAAACTGCAGGTTAAACTTGGTAAACTCATTGATCAGCGCCATCAATTCTTCCAGGGCCACCCACAGCGCACCGCCTCTCCAGCGCGGAGTGAATAAAATTTGCAGCACCCGATCGTTCACTATCACAAAAGCATTGTCATGTGTAAACTTAAACTTTGCCTGATCTACAATCAGTACGGTTTTTTTTCGGTTGCTGTTGGTGAACTGCCCAAAACCATTCACATCGGCAAAATCATTTAGCCTGATGTAATACTGGTTTTGAATTAAAACATAGGGCACATGCCCAACAATTTGGCCATCTCTCTCAACCGTTAAACCTGTCTCCGACTGGGCCTGAAGCCATTTAATCGGATTAAAAATGGCAAATCCAAAGGCATACGAAATCTTTTTCAGAAATTTTCTGCGAAACATAATTCCTTTACACGACTAACTTTTTGAATTAAATGAAATTATTGAAAGATACAAAGCAATTCAAGATTAAATTTTTTCGATGTTAAAGACAAAAAGCATTGCCGCTTAACTGCAAATTGAAATTAACCACGAAGGTCGCTTTCTACTGAAAAATTTTGAGTTTTAAATGTTGAATGTTGAATGAGCTACCTCAGCAGTATTCAGATATCTGGTCAATTCAACTGTTAAACAATTCAAGCATTCCACTAAAAAAGCTTTACTTAATCTGGTAGGCAAAACATTTTTCGTCGATTTCTTTAAAGCCGATTTTTTTGAGATATTTACGATGTGCTGCCACAGACGAACAGGCTATCATTTTTTTAATGCCTTCATGCTTAAATTTTTTAGATAGCGTCTGGACCATAAAACGCCCATTTTTGTAATCCCGATAATCCGGAATAGCATAGTCCAACTTAATCAAAACCGAGTTGTCTGGCTGACGTTCAATTACCAGTAAACCAACCGGCATCATGTTTCTTAGGATTAAAAAACGTTCATCACCTTTGCCTTTTTGTGCATCAAAATCCGGGAAAAATTTTTTAATATCCGACTGGTAAAACTCTAAAAACCGATCAAAATAAATGGACAGCTCTTTTGATAAGGGCTGCAAACTAAATGCTTCTTTTTCCCGATTCATGCGGATTAAATAGTAAATATCTACCAGCGCAATAAAACCGTTCAACAACACCACAGGATAGGCCTTTACCAGATAGCCGTAAAAAGCAAAAGTCGATGCGCCAACCAGATTGATGCGGCGTAAATGGTAAATATTTTTCATCATTAACGAAATGGCTACCAGAATAGAACCGGTGTAGCCAATATATTCATAAATATTCATTTCAACTTCCTTCGTTTTTCTAACTTAAATTACGCCCAATGGTGAGTGTCAGACAAAAACGGTAAAATGCAAACTTTAAATATTACACACAAAGGCACAGACTTTAGACTAACTAAGAATAAATTTAGTAAATTCTTTACTTAAACCTTTGAAAGAATCAGGGATTCACCAAACCTGTCAACTTAGGGATTCCCGCCTTCGCAGGGATGACATTCTTATTAATTTTTTCAAAGGTTTATTACCGTAATTCGAAATTATGGTTGTATCTTTTTAAACCGTTTAATTTGTGATCATTCTTCCCCAAACGAAATATCATCGGGTAATTCGTTAACATCATCCTTTTGGTAAGGAAAAAAAGCTTTTAATTTTTCGCCAATCATGGTAATGCCATTAATTAACCCCTCGGCAAACTGATTATTGCGGAAATGTTCGGCCATCACTTCTTTAACATCCTGCCAGAAATTTTCAGGCACTTTTTCATTAATGCCCTTATCGCCCCAAATAGCGAATTTACGGTCCTGAAAAGCCAGATAAACAATTACGCCATTTCGCAAAGCGGTTTGATGCATTTTTAATTTTACAAAAACTTCCTTTGCTCTGTCCAACGGGTCGCCTTTACACTTAGCTTCAATGTGCAGGCGAATTTCGCCGCTGGTTTCTTTTTCCGCTTCCTGAATGGCCTGTACTATTTGCTGTTGTTCTTCTTTGCTTAAAAATTTTGCTGGATCCATTTTGACCTCAATTATTTATTCCATGCTGTTTAAGCTTTGGAGTGATTAGACTCTCAAGTAAAGACCTGAGTTACATTAAAATTTCAATCACCAGCTTCCGCTAGCCCCGCCGCCGCCGGACAAACCGCCGAAGCCACCGCCAAAGCTGCCTCCTCCGGAAAAACCGCCAAAGCCACCACCGCTGCTTCCTCCGCCAAATCCGCCCCAGAAAAAGGGGCCAAACCAACTGCCGGAACGGCGCGAGCCGATGGTAACCCCACGCCGCCTGAACAGCATGCGGCTAATAAAGGCAAAAATGATGAAGGCAATGATCAGATTACTTAATCCGTCTTTACTTTTTTTCTTTTTAGTAGTTTTAACCGGAATCTTGTATTTGCCTTCGGCAGCAGGAATTAAAATCTGCAGTCCGGCCAATAAACCGCCGTAATAATCGCCTTTTCTGAAATATGGAATCATATTGTTGTACAGAACTTGACGCGCCTGGGCGTCGGTAATAACGTCTTCTAATCCATAGCCCACCTCAATGCGGGCTTTACGGTCTTCGGTAAAAATCGTGATCAACAGACCGTTATTTTTGTCCGGCAAACCAGGCCGCCATTTTTCAAACAGCTTAACCGTAAAATCTTCCAGATAGTAACTTTCGGGAATCTTTTTAAAAATGGCCACAAAAATCTGGTTTGAGCTGCGCTTTTCCAGGCCATTTAACAGTTCATTTAACTGCGCTTCCTGACTTGCATTCAGCACACCAGCGTAATCATTCACCCAGGATGAGGGACGTTCGGGCAAATCCTGTGCCCATAGCCCCCAAAACAGTAGTAAACTTAAAAATAAAACAGCAGATAATTTTTTCATTTTTTCTTCCATTAAAATTTAACTTCAGGTACGTTTTCGGCCCCGGCCTGTGCTTTAAAATAGGCCTTTTGCTGAAAGCCGAACATGCCGGCAATGATATTTGCCGGGAATTTACGGATGGCCGTGTTGTAAGCCTGCACCGCCTGATTAAAACGCCTCCGCTCGACCGCGATGCGGTTTTCTGTGCCTTCCAGCTGCGCCTGCAAATCGGCAAAGCGTTGATCGGCCTTAAGCTCCGGGTAGCGTTCTACCACTACCATTAAGCGCTGCAAAGCAGAAGACAAAGCATCCTGCGCCTGCTGGAAACGGGCAAAGGCTTGCGGATTGTTCAACACCTCCGGGCCAACGTTAATTTGTCCGCCCACTTTGGAACGGGCTTCGATCACGGCCTGTAATGTTTCGCGTTCATGGCCGGCATAGCCTTTGACCACTTCTACCAGATTGGGAATTAAGTCAGCCCGACGCTGGTAAACGTTTTCCACCTGAGCCCAGGCCTGATTTACATTCTCTTCCAGCGTTACAAAGGTATTGTAATAATTTTTAAATGTCACAAACAGAGAAAGGGCAAGCACAATTATGATGCCCAGCCCAACAAGCAAACTGATCAGACAGCCGCGTTTCATAGTACCTCCGGAAATGTTCGTTTAATAGTTTAATGGTTAAATTTTGTTCTGCTTAACTGTAAACAATGGCGGCCAGGTAACCTACCACATGGCTGTGGTCACCAGTGACATCGCCGGAATTACGGTAAAGCACAACTTTAGATTTGCTAGCGCCCAGCTGACGGCAGGCTTTCATCATGGCCACCACCGGCCCTCCGCCGCACATCTCACAAAGGCCGCTGGCCAAATCTTCATAGAGATTGTCTTCTTTAAAGCTGTTGATGTGCGAAATGACAACAGAATCCAGTCGCACAGCTTCATCGTAAGAATGATAGTGCGAAAGATCAGAGCTGGCTACGATCAGCGCCTTTTGATCCTTTAGCGCCTTAGCTAAGGCATTGGCTAAAGCCGTAATATTAGGCAGGTTTTGATCGCCCATTACTACCGGCACCAGAGTAAAATCTTCGAAAACGTGCTGCAAAAACGGCAACTGGACTTCGAGCGCATGTTCTTCTCCCTCGTGCCCAATTGCCGATAAAACCAGACGATCGTCCAGCTCAGTTAGCTGTCGGCAAATCTGCTTGTTTACCGGAATTAAACCAAGCGGTGTTTCGTAATAATCGCCGTCGTAAACGGAAACCTTATCAAAGTAAACGTGGTGGCTGGGCGAAATGACTACCACCACCTCATATTCAAAGTCCATCACCTGCCGGTAGGCGCGGGCTGCCACACCTCCGGAATACATATAACCGGCATGCGGAGCCGCAATACCATAAATATGGTTTACTCCTTTTTCGGGCATTGAATTTTCAAGAAAAACCGCAACTTCGCGTTCCAGAGTGGCCCGATTTCCTGAGTAAAACATGCCGGCAACAGCAGGTCTTCTGATGATTTTGTTTTCAATCATGATCTCACCCGCCTGTTTAAATGTTGTTGACCTTGTACTTACATTGCATCAATTTAAAAACAAATCAGTTGATTAACAATAAAAATCACTTTTAAGTTTCATCTAAGTTGGATTGGCTTGATTTTAAAAGGGCTATTTAGTATTTTCAATTTGTTTTTTAATTAAATAATTGTAAACAAAGCTTTCCAGCGGAAAAAAGATGACCGTCTATCAAAGATTATTGAATATTCAAACTCAAAAAGGTGCTGGTTATTTAATATTGATTGACCCGGACAAAATAAGTCCCGCAACATTACCCGCTATCATTGAAAATGGTATTCAGGCAGGAGTAGATGCGTTTTTGGTAGGCGGCAGCCTGTTATTAACGCCCCACTTTGACGCTTTCATTGAACAATTTAAGAAGTACTCAAAGGATCGGCCGGTCATCATTTTTCCTGGAGGCGTGCATCAGGTTTCGCGCCATGCGGATGCAATATTATTTTTATCTCTGCTTAGTGGCCGCAATCCTGATCATTTAATCGGTACGCAGGTTTTGGCTGCGCCTATCATTCACCAGATGAAATTGGAAGCTATTTCAACCGCTTATCTTTTGATTGAATCTGGCGAGGTTACTTCTGCCGAATTTATGAGCGGTACGCGGCCATTGCCGCGTAAAAAGCCGGAAATCGCCGTAGCACACGCCTTAACCGCTGAATATTTTGGTTTTAAGTTTATTTACTTAGAAGGCGGAAGCGGCGCAAAACATTCCGTACCCGAAGAAATTATTTCAGCCATCAATCACCATGTTAAGGTGCCGCTTATTGTTGGTGGCGGCATCCGTACGCCCGAAGAGGCTTTACAAAAAGTGGCCGCCGGCGCATCCTTTATTGTTACCGGCAATGTTCTGGAAAAATCGGACAACCAGCATCTGGCGCATGATTTTGCAGCAGCCATTCACCAAAAAGGATAATTAATGAACTTTAAAAAGCAAATCATAAATCACTTCGAAGAAAGCATTCAGGTTAAAAAGCTGGTCATAAACCATTGCACTGAATCCATCCGGCAGGCAATCGAGTGGATCATCCAGAGTTTTAAGAACAGTGGTAAAATATTGATTTGCGGCAACGGAGGCAGCGCCGCCGACTCACAACACATTGCCGCCGAATTTGTGATCCGTTTAAGCCATGAACTGGAGCGGCCGGGCATGGCAGCTATTGCCCTGACCACCGATAGCTCGGTTTTAACCGCCGGTAGTAACGATCTGGGGTTTGAGCAAATTTTTGCCAGACAGGTAGAGGCCCTTGGGCAACCAGGCGACATCTTAATTGGCATTACTACCAGCGGTAATTCAAAAAATATTATCGAGGCCATTCATGCCGCAAAAAGCAAACAAATGAAAACCATTGGCCTGCTGGGCAATGACGGTGGTAAATGCAAGGAATTAGTGGATTTGCCCATTTTGGTACCTTCTGTAAGCGTGCAGCACATTCAGGAAGCGCACATTACCATCGGTCACATTATTGTTGAACTGGCGGAAAAATCGCTGTTTGCCGCCTATTAACCATTAGAAACCTTTGAAAAAACATTAAGAATGTCATTCCCCCGCAGGCATGTCATTTCCGCGCAGGCGGGACTCCCTAAGTTAACACATTCGGGGATTCCCAAATCTTTTCTAAGGTTTCTATTAATGAAGCACATTTTTTAAAGCGTTACAGTTTTTCGCTTTTTATCCGATAAAAAAACAAACCGAATTTTAATTAATCTTGAATTGAATGAGATTGAAGCTTAAGGAGGAAATATTACATGGGCGAAGTTTATTTAATCACCGGCGGCGCTGGTTTTATTGGTTCAAACTTAGCAGAAGCGCTGGTTAATCAGGGAGCTACTGTAAAAATTCTGGACAATTTTTCTACCGGGCGCCCGGAAAACATTAAACATCTTTTAGATAAAGTGGAAGTCATCAATGGCGATGTGCGATACCTTAACACCTTGCTTGAAGTAACACGCGGCGTGGACTACATTTTACACCAGGCCGCTTTGCCTTCGGTGCCACGCTCCATTCAAACACCGCTGGAAAGCAATGACGTGAATTTGAACGGCACTTTAAACGTGCTTTACGCAGCCAAAGAAAACGGTATAAAACGCGTGGTTTACGCTGCTTCTTCCTCGGCCTATGGCGATACGCCCACACTGCCCAAAGTAGAAACCATGAAGCCCAATCCGCTTTCGCCCTATGCCGTTAATAAATTGGCAGCTGAACAATATTGTTCGGTCTTTTACAAGGTTTATGGACTGGAAACCGTTGCCCTGCGCTACTTTAATATTTTTGGACCACGGCAGGATCCTAATTCTTACTACTCTGCCGTAATTCCCAAATTCATTAAAGCCTATTTTAAAGGGCAATCGCCTACCATCTATGGCGATGGTACGCAAAGCCGCGACTTTACCTACATTGAAAATGTGATCGATGCCAATCTTAAAGCCTGCAAAGCGCCTGATGCGCCCGGCCATGTATTTAACATTGCTTGCGGCGAACGCATCACCTTGAATGAACTGGCCGAAGAACTGCGCCAGCTTACCGGCGCAACAGTGCAGCCGATTCATGGTGATCCGCGCCCTGGCGACATCAAGCACTCATTGGCCGACATCAGCGCCGCCCAAAAATTGTTGGGTTACGAAGTTAAAGTGCGTGTAAAAGACGGTTTAAAGAAAACCGTGGAATGGTTTGACCGACACAGAGATGCGTTGGAATAGATGCTTGGTTTAATAGTTAATAGTTGAATGGTTAGATGGTTTGGATGGTGGGGCTTAAAGGGGTTAAAAGAAGTAGTGAATCGCACAGCTTGCAGATGCAAGCGGAAAGGCCTGGGCATTTAAAATCCAGGCAGAGACTGTTTCCTTTTTAGTATTGACACCTTCATTTTAATTGTAATAAAATCCTGCTTATAACGTCATTCCCGCGCAACAGGCTGTTGCATGGAAGGGAGATGCTGGCCATGTAATGCTGCATATTCAAACATAGATTCATTCTTTTCGTTTTTGACTGTTGAGCGAAAATTGACCCATCTTGAACAGGAAAGTGCGTTAAGTCTTTAAAAAACAACGTGTCAAAAAATTTTATTACCACTACAATATTGTAT
>JAGHBR010000042.1 GCA_021160885.1 Caldisericaceae bacterium | reverse complement strand
GCGCCATTTGCTCAATTTTTTGCTGATCAGCCAACAACCGCGGTAACAATTCTTTCAATTTTTGAGCCATTTGCTGATCGTCTTTAATGACCACAGCCGCGCCTTTTTTAGCCAGGGCCATAGCGTTCCTGTACTGATGGTCGGCTGCGGCAAAGGGAAATGGAATAAGCACTGCCGGCAGGCCCATGGCCATCAGTTCCGAAAGCGTCATGGCTCCCGCGCGGCAAACCGCCAGATCTGCAGCCTGGTAAACATTAGTTATTTGTTCAATAAACGGTAAAATTTGAACATTGGGCGCATCAATCTTTGCCAAACGTCCCTTCCAAAATTCAAAATGTTGAGCGCCGGTTTGCCACAGCCAGTTGGCCTGGTGGCAGAGCGCTTTGTCCTGTAAAATTTCAAAAATAGCCTGATTAATGCTCTGCGCGCCCTGACTGCCTCCGATTACAGCAACCAACGGCCGGTCACCTGCCACCCCCAACGCATGCTTGGCTTCCTGTTTACTGGCAAAGGGCGGTTGCATTTTAATGGGATTACCTGTAATAACAGCATTCACGCCATCAGGCAAATATTCAAGCGCCTCCTCATAAGCCAAAAAAATCAGGTCTGCCTGTTTGGCTAAAAGGCGCGTGGTTACCCCCGGATAACTGTTCTGCTCCTGAATGGCAACAGGCAAATGAAGTTTTTTGGCCATTCTCAAAACCGGTCCCATCACATAACCGCCTGTTCCCAGCACCAAATGAGGTTTAAATTCTTTTAAAATCTTTTTGCTCCTGCTTAAACTCCTGACCAGATTCAGCGGAAAAGTCAAATTTTTTAAAGTGAATCGACGCTGCAAGCCCTGCACAGGCAGCAACTCCAGACGGTAACCTTTTTGCGGCAGAACGCGATTTTCGATCCCCCGCTCGGTACCAAAGAAGAGCAACTGAGCCTGCCAGCGCTCTTCCATGGCCTGACCCAAATTGAGCGCAGGAAACAAATGACCTCCGGTACCTCCGCCTGCAATGACTACACGTACAGTTTTTTCCATCAGTCCGCCGTCATGATTACATGATTCAAATCAGTTCTTTTTTCCACGCGATTCATCCATGAAGATTCCTGGCTGGCATGGCGCGAAATATTCAGCAAAATGCCCACCGAAACAGACAGGAACAGGAGATTGGAACCGCCATAACTGAAAAAAGGCATGGGCAAGCCGGTAGTCGGCAATAAGGCACTAACCACCCCGGCGTTAATAAAAGCGTAAAGCGTAATGTTCATGGTAATGCCGGCTGCCAGGTACATGGAAAACTTATCCGGTGACCGCCTGGCAATGGTAATTCCTTTGTAAAAGATCAGCAAAAAGATCAAAAGAATTACGGCAACGCCAATAAAGCCCCATTCTTCCCCCCAGATGGAAAAGATGAAATCGGTGTGCGAATCCGGCAAAAACATGAACTTTTGTTTGCTCTGTCCCAATCCCTGACCAAACAAACCGCCGTTGCCAATACCGATTAAGGATTGCTTTAACTGATAAGGCGCTTTGGCAGGATCTTGAAGGGCCTGCCACCAACCTACCACCCGCTTCCATTGATAGGGATTTCGTGTAATCACAAACACTCCCAACGGTATGGCTGGCAAGGCCACCGACACCAGATGTTTGAAAGGCATGGGACTCAGCACAAGCAAAGCTCCCACAATTAAAAGAATCATTACCGCCGAGCTTAAATCTGGTTGAGCTAAAATTAACAGCACGGTAAATCCCGAAACAAGAGCCAGGGGCAGTAATCCCTTTTTAACATTGTGCAAATATCTTTCCCGATGAGCTAAAAAATAACTCACGTAAATAATCAAACTCAGTTTGGCTAATTCCGTGGGTTGAAAACGCATCACTTTCAGATTGTACCAGCGAGTGGCGCCGTTTACATTTCTACCAAAAATAAACAATCCGACTAACAACAAAATACTGATGCCCACCAGCAGCAGCGGCCGACCATTTTTGTTAAACCAGCGGTAATCTATTTTGGAAAAAACCATCATAAAAAAGAGTGAAAAAAAGCCCCACAAAACCTGCTTTCTGAAAAAGTAGGTAATCGAATCGTAACGGAATTGGGCAAACATGGAACTGGCGCTAAACACCATCACCATGCCGCTAATCAACAAAATGGTTACCAAAATTGCTAAAAGGTAATCGACTGTCGGACGCTTCATTTCACCTCAACTGGTTAACAATTTGTTTAAACTGTCTGCCCCGGTCTTCAAAATCCTGAAACATATCAAAACTGGCACAGGCCGGCGAAAGCAGTACCACATCGCCCGCCTCAGCCAGGCGGTAGGCCTTTTCTACGGCCTCTCTTAAGTTCTGCGCCGTGTGAATGGGTTTAAGCCCCTGCCAGGCCTGTTGCATTTTTGGCGTGGCTTTACCAATTAAAACCAGGGCCTTAACTTTTTCTGAGATATGTTTATTTAAACGGCTAAAATCGCTGCCCTTGTCTTTACCGCCGGCAATCAAAACAATGGGCTGTTCAAAACTTTGCAAAGCGTAGTACAACGATTCTACCGTTGTGGCTTTTGAATCATTGATGAACCGAACGCCGTTCAGCTCCCGCACAAATTCCAGCCGGTGTTCAACGCCCTTAAATTCTCTCAAAACCGCTTTAATTTCCTGCTCCGGAACATCAGCGTATTTGGCGGCTAAAATGGCAGCCATGGCGTTCATGTAATTGTGCAGGCCTCGCAAACCCATTTGCCGCACTTCAATAAACGGTTTTCCGGCCAACCAGATAGCGCCGTCTTTAAAATAGATTTCCGCCTTTTCATCACCGTTAATATGAAAGCCGCTTTTCTGACAATTTAATTGAGCCAGTCGTTTTAAAATCTCTGCATCTGCCGCATTGTAAATAAAGCGATCGTCCGCCTGCAAATTTTTGGTTATGCGCCATTTGGCTTCAATGTAATCCTGGTAGCTGGGGTAACGATCCAGATGATTGGGCGCAAAATTTAACAGCGCCACCTGATTTGGATGAAAGCGGTCGATGGTTTCCAGTTGAAAACTGGAAACTTCTACCACAGACCAGCTGTCTTCCCTGCTCTGCTCCACAAAATCGGAAAAAGCCTGACCAATGTTACCGGCCACAATAGCCTGCGGGTAACGCAGTTTTAACATCTCGCCAATAAGCGTGGTGGTCGTGGTTTTGCCATTGGAACCGGTGACGGCAATCAGCTTTCCTTTAAAGAACCAGTAAGCCACTTCAATTTCTGAAACTACCGGCACTTTTTTTTCAAGCAGTTGCTGTACTACAGCCGAAGCCACCGGCACGCCGGGACTCAGCACACAAAAATCGGCCTCAAAAACGCGCTGAGAATGTTTTCCGAACTCATGGTCGATTTGTTCCTTTTCCAGAAACTGGCGGGCTTCCGTTTTTTGTTCAGCCGGCGCCAGATCGCTGACAAAGACCAGAGCGCCTTTATTTTTCAACAGGCGAGCCGCAGCCAATCCACTGCGGGCCGCTCCCAAAACTGTAACCTTTTTACCTTTTACATTAATTAAATCCTGCAAAATTTACCTCGTTACTGGGTTTTAAAGGTACTTAAGCTTAACAGGGCAAGTAAAATGCCCACAATCCAGAAACGGATGACAACTTTTGTTTCGTGCCAGCCTTTTAACTCAAAATGATGGTGTACCGGCGCCATTTTAAACACCCGCCGGCCTTGACCATATTTCTTTTTTGTGTACTTGAAATAGCTGGTCTGGATAATCACCGAAACGGCCTCGGCAATAAACACACCGGCAATTAACACTAACAACAATTCTTTTTTAAGCAGAATGGCCGCGGCGCCCATGGCCGTTCCCAGGGCCAAGGAGCCGGTGTCACCCATAAAAATTTCGGCCGGATAGGCATTAAACCACAAAAAACCCATGGCTGCGCCAAAGACAGCCATGCAAAAAATGGCAATCTCCTCCGTTCCGGGCAGGTAAATAATGTTCAGATAATCAGAAAATTTGACATTGCTGGTCACGTAGGCCATACCGGCCAGAGCAATAAACGCGATGGCCGAAAGTCCGGCCGCCAAGCCATCCAGTCCATCGGTTAAATTAACCGCATTAGAAGCGCCGGTTAACACAAAAATAATGAACAAAATGTAGAACCAGCCAAAATCGATCTCTAAATTCTTGAAAAAGGGAACGCTGGTGTTGGAGTGAATCCCTTCAAAAAAGGGATGAAAATAAATGATTAATCCTAAAGCCAGACCAACGCTGATTTGCCCCAACAATTTGTAACGAGCAATTAGGCCTTTTTTCATTTTTAAAATAGATTTCAAATAATCGTCGATGAATCCTACAATTCCCATAACCAGCGTAGCACCAAAGATTAGCAACAGGTAAATATTGTTTAAATTGGCCCACAGCAAAACCGCAACTATAATTGAAAACAAAATAATTAAACCGCCCATGGTTGGCGTGCCGCGTTTTATCTGATGCGATTCAGGTCCTTCGATGCGGATTTCTTCGCCAATCTGGTGCTTTTTAAGTAAACGGATCACTTTAGGGCCAATCCACCAGCTTAAAATTAAAGCCGTAATAGCAGCCAGCGCTGCCCGCACCGTGATGTAACGGAACACATTAAAACCGATGAAGTAATCAGTGAACTGGTACAAAAATTTTGCTAACATGACACTCTCTTTATTAAATAAAATCTAAAACTTTTTCCATTTGCAGACCGCGTGAACCTTTAATGAAAAACAAAGCATTTCCTGTATTTCTTTTTTTCAATTCTTCCGCCAGTTCTTCGTGACTCTGAAAGCATAAAATCTTTTCCGAATTTATGGTTTTAGCTGCCGCGCACATCTGGCTGCCCATTAACAAAATGGCCTGCGGGTTTAGTTTTAAAGCCTGCTGCAGAACCTGCCGGTGCAGGTCAGTTGAGCGTTCGCCCAATTCCAGCATGTCGCCTAAAATAAGAAACAAACCATTACCATGGTTCATATGAGCTAAAGTTTCAAAAGCCATTCGCATGGATTCTGGATTGGCATTGTACGCATCATTAATGATGCGCAAGCCATTTCTTTGCAAAAACTGCATACGTTTATCATAGGCCGAATAGCTTTGTAAACGATCGCGAACTTCTTGCTCACTTAAGCCATAATAAAGCGCCACAGCACTGGCCGCCAGGGCATTAGCTACATTGTGCTGTCCGGGAACCTGTAATTTAATGGACACTTTGTTGTTCAGCGTAAAGGTAAAATGGCCATTGTCATCCACTTCAACAATTTCAGCCTGCACATCTGCACCCTGGCTCAGGCCAAAAGTCACAATTTCCAGATCGTCTCTTTTAAAGTCTTTCAGGAAGGGATCGTCGCCATTAACAAAAGCCACCTGCCCTGCTGCCAACTGCTCAAAAAGGCTCATTTTTTCCTGAGCCACGGCTTCCAAAGTTTTAAAATGCTCTAAATGGGCCGGCCCGATATTGGTAATCAATGCTGCATCGGGTTTGGTAAGCTTTGCCAGAGTTTCAATTTCACCCGGATGGTTGGTACCCAGCTCCACAACTGCAAAGTCAAATTGATTTGTTAGCTGCAGTAAGGTTAAAGGGCAGCCAATGTGATTATTCAAATTGCCTGTGGTTTTGTGTACCGACCATTTTGCCTCCAACAAATGGGCGATCATTTCTTTGGTAGAAGTTTTGCCATTGGAGCCGGTTAAGGCAATAACCGTACCTTCAAATTTTTGCCGGTTCAGGGCGGCAAATTGCTGCAGAGCCTTCAGGGCATCGGGCACAATCACCTGCGGAAAGGGACTGGCCGTTTTGACCGCTCTTTCCACCACAGCGCAAAGCGCACCGCTTAAGGCTACGGCCGGCACAAAATCGTGAGCGTCGAACCGCTCTCCGATCAGTACCCAAAAGACATCATTGTTTTCAATTTGCCTGGAGTCAATTTTATTACGACGCAAAAATGGGTTCTGCGCCTGCAAATCCTCGCAATTGACAAATTGAACGCCATCAAGCTTCTTAAAATCGCTAAATCTCAGTTCACTCACGCAGCGCCGCCTCCTTTAAAATCGCCACTTCGTCAAAAGGGTGCTTTACGCCATCGACAATCTGGTACATTTCGTGCCCCTTGCCTGCCACCAAAATCAAATCGCCAGGTTGAGCCTGCTTCACGGCCTGTTCAATGGCTTTACGCCGATCCACCACCACCTGACATTGTTGCGGATGTTCTATGCCCTCTAAAATATCATCAATAATTTTTTGCGGGTCTTCGCTGCGCGGATTGTCTGAAGTAACAATCACCACATCGGCCTGCGCTTCCGCCACGCGGCCCATAATCGGGCGTTTTCCCCGATCGCGATCTCCTCCTGCGCCAAACACGACGATTAACCGCCCGCGCGTTAAAGGACGCAAACTGCGCAACGCTTTGTCTAAGGAATCCGGCGTGTGGGCATAATCAATAAAAGCCTGTACATCCGGTTTTACTTCATAAGCCTCCATGCGGCCAGGGACGCGTTGCAGGGCTTCGATTCCTTTTTTAATCACTTCCAATTTAACACCTAAAGCCAGCCCGGCGCCAACGGCAGCCAGAATATTCTGCACATTGAACTGACCGCGCAAAGGCGATTGAATTTGCAGCGGGCCAAAAGGAGTTTGCAATTCTAAATCAATGCCATTAATGTCCAGTTTTTGCCGCACTACTCTTACATCCGCCGATTCATTTTGACTGAACGTAATAACGGGTTGTTCAATGTGATCAACGGCTTTTTTAACCCAGGGATCGTCCACATTGATGACGGCGGCGCCTTCTGGCTGCAAGAGCGAAAACAATTTCATTTTCGTTTCAAAATAACTTTCCATAGTCTTGTGAAAATCCAGATGATCACGCGACAAATTGGTAAATAAACCCACTTTGAAACGCAGGCCATCTACCCGATTTAAAGCCAGTGCATGAGAAGAAACTTCCAGAACCGCAGCTTTAAATTTCTGCCGGTACATTTCGTAAAGCATGCGGCACACATCCACCGATTCCGGCGTTGTGTTCCAGGCATCAATTTTATCCTGGCCAACAATGTATTGAATCGTGCCAATCACACCGGCTGGTTTGCCGGACTGATTGAGAATGGACTGAATTAAATAGCTGGTGGTTGTTTTGCCGTTGGTACCAGTTATGCCAACCAGGGTCAAAGCGTCAATTTCCGGGCGATAAAAATTGGCTGCCAGCACAGGCAACACTGTTCTTGAATTTGCAACCTTAATCTGCGGAATTCTTAATTCGGGATTCTCCTGCTCGACCACGGCGCAAACAGCGCCCTTCTCCACGGCCATATTCAGAAATTTATGTCCATCTGTTTTAAAACCTTTAATGGCCACAAACAGATTTCCTGGTCCCACTTTACGCGAATCGTATTGCAAACCGGTAAGTTCGAGCCCGGCTAACTTTTCGGGCAGCGGGACAGACGCCCCATTAAACAACTCCGATAGTGTTCTGCTACGTTTCT
>JAGHBR010000518.1 GCA_021160885.1 Caldisericaceae bacterium | reverse complement strand
CCTTACCCTACTGGTCTTTGAAAAAGTGAGGGGAGAGACATAATACAAGAATTAACTACTATAATGGTGTAATTAAAAAAGATATTTAGAAGTTTTAAAAATTTTGATTTTTTCAAAGGTTTTGTAGTCATTATTTATCAGGTAAAACATGCAATATTAAAAGGGAAAAACTAAAATGAGCTCTGTAGCCCAAAAGAAAAACATAGAAGCGATTTATCCGCTTTCCCCAATGCAACAGGGAATGCTGTTTCATTATATTTACAATCCAGAATCCGCTACCTATTTTGAACAATTCCAGGCTAAATTCAAGGGCGATCTTGATGTCAATTCTTTTCAGGCTGCCTGGCAAACAATTATTAATCGGCATGCTGTTTTACGCACTTCATTCGTCTGGAAAAAACTTGATAAAATGTTACAGGTGGTTCATAAAGAAGTTGACTTCCCATTTGAAATTTTAGATTGGCGTAATCTTGATTCAGAGAAGCAAAAGAAAAAATTCAATCAATTTATGATTGAAGACCGTAAAAAGGGATTCGATTTGGCTAAAGCTCCTCTTCTGCGTTTATATTTAATCCGGCTTGAAGATAATGTTTACCAATTTTTATGGTCTTTTCACCACCTTCTCACAGATGGGTGGTCTATTCCAATTATCTTAAAAGAGTTTTTGATGATCTACGAAATGAAGAGCAAGGGACTACCGATCCAATTGCCTCCAACCCGTCCCTATCGCGATTACATTAACTGGCTGCAGAAACAAAATATTGAAACGGCAAAAACTTATTGGAAAACTGTTTTAAAAGATTTTGCTGGCCCTTCCCAATTAAATATTGGCCGTCCCAAAGGTTTTGAAAGAGATGTAGAAGATACCTACGAAAAAATTTCTATCACACTCTCAAAATCCATTTCAGACAAACTTTTTCAACTGGCAAAGCACTACAATGTAACGCTCAACTCTTTTGTGCAGGCAGCCTGGGCCATCTTATTAAGCCGTTACAATAGTTCTCAGGATATTGTTTTTGGGGCTACAGTTTCAGGACGTCCACCGGAATTAAGTGGCGTAGAACAAATGGTCGGTCTGTTCATCAACACCATACCGGTTCGCGTTTTTATTGATGGGCAGAAACCGGTGATTGATCTTGTACATCAAATTCAACGGCAAGCAGTTGAAAGCCGTGAATTCGAATACATGCCCCTGGTCGAAATTAAGAACCTGGTAAATATCCCCCGGGAACTGCCTTTGTTTGACACAATTGTGGTTTTTGAAAATTATCCGACCGATGTGTCTTTAAGAGCACAAAAAGGATGCCTTGAATTATTAGAAAGCAGTTCCTATGAGCGCACTAATTTTCCCATCACCTTTGTGGCAGCGGCAAGCGACACAATTTCGCTGGAAATCGCCTTTGAAACCCGACGTTTTGAACCTCAACTGATTGAACAACTTCTGAAACACGCCACCCATATTCTGGAACAAATGGCAGAATCTCCTAGACTGCCATTGTCAAAACTCCGTTTGGTGGATGAGGCAGAAATACAATATTTAACCACACATTGGAATAAAACAGAAACACCTTTTGAAGAGCACCTCAGCATTCATGAAAAGTTTGAACAGACGGCCGATCAGTTCCCGTCCCGTGCGGCTCTAGTTTACAATGATATAACCCTATCCTATCGGGAACTCAATAAAGAAGCTAACCAGCTTGCACATTTCCTGATTAAACAGGGTGTTACAACTGAAACGCTGGTAGGTATTTGTATAGAACGTTCTCCGGAGATGATCACTGCCCTTTTAGCCGTTTTAAAGGCCGGTGGCGCCTTTGTACCATTGGATCCTTCTTATCCTGCTGAAAGATTGAAATTCATTATGAATGACTCTCAGATTAAAATTTTAATAACACATTCAAACGTAATGGAACACATTCCGGATACAAAAATAGAATTAATTGCATTGGATGAAATCAAATCCAGATTAAAAAATTTACCTGAGACCAATCCAGGGCAACGGGTCTATCCGGAAAATTTAGCGTATGTTATTTACACCTCCGGTTCTACAGGTCAACCCAAGGGCGTTTTATTGGGACATCGTGGCGTTCTGAACCTGAAAGACGCTGTCCAAAAGACAATTTTTGTTTCAGACGAAGTTCAGCGTGTTTTTCAATTCGCCTCCATTAGCTTTGACGCCTCCATTATTGAAATTTTTAGTGCCTTACTCAACGGACACCAACTACATTTAACCGACCGTGAGACAATTTTGTCCATCGATAAATTTACCGAATTTATAGAATCACATAAAATTTCGTTTTTGTCTTTACCGCCATCCATGTACGCCGTTTTACCGGCCGAAAAAATCAAATCTCCCAAAATTTGCGTTTCAGCCGGCGAGGCATGTAGCTGGCAAATCGTGGAAAAGTGGGCTCATGGCCGGCGATTTATTAATGGTTACGGACCGACTGAAGCAACTGTTGGTTGTACTTGGCAGGTAATTGATGCAACTCAGCGCATTTCTGCTACACCGCCTATTGGTAATGCCATCCAAAACACTCAAATATATATTATTGACAACAATCTCAATCCCGTCCCGATTGGTGTCCCCGGTGAATTGTGCATTGGAGGTATCGGTCTGGCACGGGGATACTGGCAGCGTCCCGATGTAACAGCAGAAAAATTCATCCCCAATCCCTTCCCCCATTCAGGAGACCGCATTTATCGTACAGGTGATCTGGTCCGCCGTTTGCCAGATGGTAATATCGAATTTTTAGGCCGCATAGATTTCCAGGTTAAACTCCGTGGGTTTCGGATTGAACTGGGAGAAATCGAAGCAGCAATCCAGCAAATTAATGATATTTTAACCACCGCCGTTATTCTTCGTGAAGATATTCCTGGTAATAAGTATCTTGCGGCTTATTACACGACACAAAGCGGTTTGGCGCTGCCTGTCGAACAAATTATCAGTCATCTAAAACAGCAATTACCGGATTATATGGTTCCGACGGCTTTTGTTCACCTGGACCAATTTCCGCTCACCCCTAATGGCAAAATTAATCGACGGGCACTACCAAAACCGGATGAGCAGCAAATTCGAACCCAAGTAAAAACTGCCCCACGTACACCAGTTGAAGAACTTTTGGCAGCCATTTGGGCAGATATTTTAAAAATCGATAACATTGGTGCTAATGATAATTTTTTTGACTTGGGCGGCCACTCTCTTTCAGCAACCCAGTTGGTTTCACGGATTCGCAATGCGTTTGATGTTGAAATACCGATTAAAACCATTTTTGAATTCCCAATTCTTGAAGAACTAGCGCTACAAATAGAAGCCCTAAAATTACAGGACGAAACTATTCAAGCACCGCCTATTGAACCGGTATCCAGAAAGCAGGACCTCCCACTCTCCTTTTCACAACAACGCTTGTGGTTTCTTGATAAACTGGCCTCAGGCAGCGCCAATTACAATATTCCAACCGCCATTCGCCTCAAAGGTCGTTTGAACATCCAGGTACTGGAGCGTTGTATTCAAACACTCATCAAAAGGCACGAAACATTGCGCACTACCTTCAACGAAAAGGACGGCGAACCAGTACAGGTCATCCTTCCTAGTTTGGATTTTAAACTGCCGGTCGAAGATTTTTCATCTTTTCCAACAGAAGATGCCTTAGAGAAGGCACATCAACTGGCTGCTCAGGATGCGGCAAATCCCTTTGATTTGGCTAATGGTCCTTTGTTCCGCATTCATTTAATAAAGTTGGCTAAAGATGACTATGTAGTGTTGTTTAACCTGCACCATACTATTACCGATGGCTGGTCGATGGGGATTCTGGTAAGGGAAGTAGCCCATTTGTATCAAGCCTTGAGTAAAAACCAACCCTCCCCCTTACCCGAATTAAAAATTCAGTATGCCGATTATGCCGTTTGGCAACGCAAATGGTTAAAAGGCACAACGTTGCAGAAGCATCTAGATTTCTGGAAGAAGTTTTTAGGTGTCCATCCACCGGCACTGGAATTACCAACTGATTTCCCCAGACCGGCCATGCAAACCTTTAATGGTCGAACCATTAAAGAAGTGTTGCCTAAAGATTTAAGCCAGCAAATCATTCAGTTTAGTCGCAAAGAAGGAGTTACATTATTTATGACCTTGCTGGCCGTCTTCCAGACCCTTCTCTACCGATACAGCAACCAAAGTGATATTCTGGTCGGTTCTCCCATTGCCAACCGGACACGCACCGAAGTAGAAAATTTAATCGGCTTTTTTGTAAATACACTAGTTTTTAAGGCACATTTTGAGCCGGATTTAAATTTCAGAAATCTGTTAAAGCAAATTCGTGAAAACAGTTTAAAAATTTATGCTCATCAGGATGTGCCGTTTGAGCAAGTTGTCGAAGCGTTGCAGCCGGAAAGGGATTTAAGTCGTTCGCCCTTGTTTCAGGTGGCTTTTATTTTACAGAATGCCCCCTTCGAACGAATGGAATTACCGGACTTGACCCTGGAACCATTTGAGGCTGATAACCCCACCTCAAAATATGATCTTACTCTGAATGCAGTTGAAACTCCTGAAGGCATTGAATGCTATCTGGAATTTAACACCGACCTATTTGCCGAACAAACGGCACACCGCATGTTAGGACATTTCCAAAATATTCTTTGCCGCGCTCTGGAAGATGCTAAAAAGCCTTTGACTGCTATTGATTTCTTAACCGATGAAGAAAAAGATCTTATATTAAGGAAATGGAACCGAACCGCAAGAGCATTTCCCGATGGCACTACTGTACAT
>JAGHBR010000279.1 GCA_021160885.1 Caldisericaceae bacterium | reverse complement strand
GGTTAAGTGGATAGGTGAAGGTTCTGAGGGGGGCAATGTTTTAAGTTAAACATGATGATTTTCGTCCGGATTAACACAATAATTAGGTTGAATCAATCTAACTGACTAATGATTCAGCTTTATGATTTTTAATTATTGTTAACTTAAAAAATTTTGCAAAAAATAAAAAAATGTTAATATTATGTATGTGTAATTTGTCACAAAGTTGACGAATGGATTTGCTAAGGCATAAAAGTTGAAAATAATTAGTCAATCAAGTACATTGAGTATTAATTAATTGAAAATCTGGAAATGAAAATTCAAATAATTCAGTTGCATGAATTACTGGGAATTAAATTTGGTTAATAGAATAGAAAACAAAATAAATTAGGAGGTATTATGTCGATTGTTCATCCAGTAGGACAGGCGCCTGACTTGAGTTATTTAGGTATTAAAAATGTAAATAATATTTACTGGAATCTGGTAACTCCGGCGTTGTACGAACAGATCATCCGACGCAGAGAGGGTTTGCTGAGTCATTTAGGTCCGGTGGTGGTGCGTACCGGAGCATTTACCGGCCGTTCGCCCAATGATAAATTTATTGTCAAAGAACCTTCTACAGAAAATGAAATCTGGTGGGGCGATGTGAACCGACCTTTTAGTGAAGAGAAGTTTAATTTAATCTGGCATCGCATTCAGGCCTATTTACAGGGTAACGATATCTTTATTCAGGATTGTTACGTGGGAGCGGATCCAAAATATCAGGTGCCCATTCGCGTTATTACAGAATATGCCTGGCATTCTTTATTCGCTCGCAATATGTTTATCCGTGTTTTAAATGAAGAAGAATTGAAAAATTTTAAACCGGAATACACCATCATTGATCTGCCCAAATTCCATGCCGTTCCTGAATTGGATGGCACTAATTCTGAAGCGTTTATTCTGGTAAATTTCAAAGAAAAGCTGATATTAATCGGTGGGACCAGTTACGCCGGAGAAATTAAAAAATCGGCTTTTACGGTAATGAACTTTTTGCTGCCTAAAAAGAATGTGCTTTCCATGCATTGCAGCGCCAATGTGGGTAAAAAAGGCGATGTGGCCTTATTCTTTGGTCTTTCCGGAACCGGTAAAACAACTTTGTCCACTGATCCTGAACGGGCTTTAATTGGTGATGATGAACATGGCTGGAGTGGAGATGGAGTGTTCAATTTTGAAGGCGGCTGTTATGCCAAAGTGATCCGACTTTCCAAAGAGGCTGAGCCGCAAATCTGGGTTACTACCCGTAAGTTTGGTACCATTCTGGAAAACGTGGCCATCGATTCCTTCTGGCGGCGTCCTGACCTGGATGATGATACCTTTACAGAAAACACACGTGCCTCTTACCCGATTACCCATCTGGACAATATTGTAAAAGAAGGTAAAGCCGATCATCCTAAAAATATCGTCTTCTTAACCGCAGATGCCTTTGGAGTGTTACCGCCCATTTCCCGTTTAACGCCTGAGCAGGCTATGTACCACTTTTTGTCCGGCTACACAGCTAAAGTGGCTGGCACCGAACGAGGTGTTACCGAACCGCAAGCCACTTTTAGCGCGTGTTTTGGAGCGCCTTTTATGCCACAACATCCATCTGTTTACGCTAAATTATTAGGCGAAAAAATACAAAAGCATCAGGTAAATTGCTGGTTGGTTAATACCGGTTGGACAGGCGGCCCTTATGGCGTTGGACATCGCATGCCGATTAAACACACGCGCGCCATGTTAAATGCTGTGCTGGAAGGTAAGCTGGACAATGTCGAATATGTTAAAGACCCCATCTTTCAGGTTGAAGTGCCAACAGAATGTCCGGGTGTGCCTTCAGAGGTATTGATTCCTAAAAACACCTGGCAGGACAAAGAGGCTTTTGAAAAGAAGGCAAAAGAATTGGCCGGACGCTTTAAAGAAAACTTTGAACAATATAAAGATTATGTTTCAAAAGAGGTGGAATTGTCCGGTCCGCAGGATTGAGGTTTTCTACCTGCCGTCTTTTGTCTTTCAGGGAACTGATGTAGATTTAAAAAATTCTTATTTTTCTCGTAGGCGCGGGATTTACTTGAAATGACGTGATCTGTTGGTCATGTCGTTGAAAACGCTTTTGCGATAGATGAGAATTTTTTAGCACATATTTTTATGGATTAATCAGAAAGGGCGAGCCAAACCTCGCCCTTTCTTTCTATTTACATTACAGTCCTACACTTTTAGCCAATTCGCGCAATTTACATTTTACTCATCAGCGCAAGCTCAATTTTGCTGTTACTATTTAACTTGTTTTTCCATTGCCTACAAGGAACAAACTACTGATTCTCATAGGTTTCGATACGGTCTTCCATGACAACCAGTTCAATACCGGCCTGTTTAAACAATTCGCGAGTTTCCTGGCCAGCATGGTAACGGCGCTTGGCTACTACTTTTTTAATGCCCACGCTAATGATTAACATGGCGCACACGCGGCAGGGTTCCATAGTGCAGTAAAGCGTTGTGCCCTCTAACGGGATGCCATAACGGGCGGCCTGGGCGATGGCGTTTTGTTCGGCATGAATGGTTCGTACGCAATGTTGACGAATAGTTCCGTCTTCATCGATTACTTTTTTTAAAAGGTGTCCTACTTCATCACAGTGAGGGAATCCCGGCGGTGATCCAACGTAACCGGTGCACAGAATCCGTTTATCGCGCACAATGATGGCCCCGCTTTTGCCGCGGTCACAAGTCGCTCTTTTGGCCACTTCATCCACAAGATGCATAAAATATTCATCCCAGCTGGGACGTGGGGAAGGAGCATGGTCCATAGCAGTAAAATCCTTTCTATTAAGAAATTTCAATCTGATCTCCGACATTGAGTAATTGAACACGGTCTTTAAAAAGGCTGAAAAATTTGTGAATAGCTGCAAATCCCGTACAATGCAAGGGAAAAATCAAATCAGGATTAAGTCGATGGATGTTTTTGATAATCTGATCGATTTTGGATTGATCGGCAGTTTGTAGATGCAGGCCGCCAATTAACGCGTGAATGTGGCGATTTCCGGTAATGCGCATGGCATGTTTCAGTGAGTTTACCGGGCCGGCATGTCCACAACCTAAAAGTACCACCAACCCTTTAACGGTGTTCAAGGCCAAAAAAGCATCATCGTGAAGTTCGTCGTGGATCAGGCTTTCCAATACGCGTTGCTGATAGGTTTCGTCAATGGTTTCGTAGGCAGTGTTGCGTGGAATTTCACCGGAGAACCAGACGTCAGGCAAAATTTCAAAAGGATGGGTACGGAAAAGAAATTCCACGCCTTTGCGAACAAGAGTGCTTTTTTCCCATGGTACGCCAATATCAAGATTTCCTGCAGGAAAGACGCGGTATTTTTTGTTAATCAGGGCTGGATGGCAAATCACTTTTAACAGATTTTTTAATTCAGCAACATAGGGCAGACCGCCAGCGTGATCGTAATGGCCATGACTTAACACCACGTAGTCCACATTTTGCAGGGGAATTTTTAAAATTTTGGCATTGTGGATTAAGGCGTCTGTTTGTCCGGTGTCAAATAAGATTCGACCTCCTGGCGTTTCAATAAAAATCGCCAGCCCTTGCTCAGCAATTAATTGCGGGCTAACCACCCGGTTTTCGCTGAGGATGGTAAGTTTTGCATTAGCTAACATAACTAAGCCCTCCCTCTTAAATTTTTGGGGAGCAAATTTTTACTTTTACTTCTTTTTTGAAGCGTCTGAATCGGGAATGGGCTTTTGCTGCCTCAGTAACAGGTAGAATCCATAAATAATCAAAGGGATACTCAGAATCTGTCCCATATCTAAGGGAAGTTGGGCCTCGAACGGTGATTGATATTCCTTAAAAAATTCCACAAAAAATCTGAATCCGAAAACCAGAATCAGAAACAGGCCAAACAGATGACCGCGTGGCGTTTTTGCTCCCAATTTTTTGTATTTAAAGAATAAATAAAGAAAAATCAAGAAATAAGCTAATGCTTCGTAAATTTGCGTGGGATGGCGTGGAATATTGTCTACTCGCTCAAAAACCACTGCCCAGGGTACATTGGCCGGACGACCAATAATTTCTGAATTAAAGAAATTACCAATGCGAATAAAGCTACCGGCCAGCGCTACAGCAATAACCATGCGATCCACCAGCCATAAAAAGGGCTGATCAGGTCTTTTACGCGTGTAAAGGTAGAGGGCCAGTAAAATACCGATAGCTGCGCCGTGACTGGCCAGGCCACCTTCCCAAACCTTTAATATGCGAATGGGATGGCTAAAATAGTAGTTAAAATCGTAAAAAATGCAATGCCCGAGCCGGGCTCCAACAATGGTACCGATTAACATGTACACCAGCAGGGTGTCTAAATCCTGAAGCGGTTTGTTTTCCCGTTTGTAAATCCAGTTGAACATGTAAATGCCGATTACAAAGCCCAGCATAAAAAGCAAGCTGTAATAACGAATGTGGATGAATCCGTAGCTGAACAATTCCGGATCTGCATTCCAATGAAACATCTTTTATTCCTTTGTTATTTTTTAATAATTTTAATGTCCCTTTTTTAGTTTTTGTTCATTCCACACCAATTTCTTTTAAAATCTGATCAGCGTTGGAGTAATATTTCAACAAAAACAAAATGTAACGAATGTCAACCCCGATGGAACGACTGTACTGATGATTCCAGGCATAATCATTAATAGTTGCTTCGAATGTGCGGTCGATATTTAAGCCCACTAACTCGCCCTTTGCATTAAGCACCGGACTACCGGAGTTGCCGCCTGTGGTGTCGCAGCTGTACAAAATTCCAACCGGAAGCGTACCAACTGTTTTACTAACAAAACGACCAAATTGTTTGGCCTTTAATAAACTAAGCAGCTTTTCCGGTGTGTCAAAAGGCGATTGACCTGTCGTTTTTTCCAAAATTCCGCGATCTGTTGTAATAGGCGATTTGTAAACGGCATCGGCCGGAGCGTAACCTTCAATTAATCCAAAGGTCATACGAAAGGTGCCATTGGCATCGGGAATAAAATCTTTTTTAAGATAGGCTTTTTTAGCTTCTAACCATAATGCGCGTAAACGCGTGAGTTCGCCCCTGCGTTTTTTCTGTTTTTCTTTCAGATCGTCATACGCACTTTGCAGAGCAATCATCCAATTCAAAATGGGATCGTTCAATGCTTTTAATTCATCCGGCGTTTTATTAAAACAGCTTTTGACAAAATTGGCATCGGTCAGGCGAGTGTTTTGATAGGCTTGTTTAACTATTTCTGGCGCTTTGGAAAAATCTTCATCAAGCTTAAATATTGAGGTTAGCGGAGCAATCTGTTGTTCTTCTGGTAAGTTGCTGATTTTTTTAAGCAATTCATTCACAATTAAAGGATCGACTTGTTCGTCAAAGTATTTTAGTCGTAACAATGTGTACGTTTGGGTTCTGTTAAAATTGCGTTCCATAAAAGAGCTTTCGCGTTCCATGTCTGGTTTTTGCCTTTCATTAGCAGCCTGTACCAGGGTGCGGGCCACGGCGGGTAAAATTGCGCTTCTGCCAAAATAGGAAAGCAGTAAGTCCCGCAGGTAACTTTGTCGCGTGTTGTTAAAAATTTGGTAAATATCAGCAAGCACATTTTTGTACTCTTTTAGGTTATTGGTTTCAATAAAGTTTTGAATGTTTCGTTCTTCCGTTTTCTTTTTTTCGATCAAGCCGATGCGACGGATGCCCTGCAATTTACCGCGGTAATTTTTTTCAGTATTGGCCAGGCCTTTAATCCAGGCGCTGAATTTTAAAGCGCGAGCCGCATTGTTTTTGGAAAGACTATTCATTAAATTAATTTGCCACTGGTACCAGCCCACTACAAACGGCATGCGCACTTCGTATTCAAAAGACAGGAAAGCTGATGTGCGGTGCCGGTAAGTTCGACCGGGATAGCCAAGAATGAACACGCGATCGCCTTCTTCCACACCTTCCGCCGCTACCTTTAAATACGTTTTCGGCTGATAAGGCACATTTTGCGGACCGTACTCTGCCGGTGAACCATCAGGCGCAACGTAAGCCCGCATCAGGGAGAAATCGCCTGTGTGGCGCGGCCATTCCCAGTTGTCCACTTCGCCGCCAAACTCGCCGATGGAACGCGGCGGCGCGTACACCAATCGCACATCTTTTAAATAGGTGTAGAGAAAAAGGTAATACGTTTTTCCAGGAAACATTTCAGAAACGGAAGCCCGCAATCCCGGGTGATCGGTTTCAGCCTGTTTAACAATTTGCTTGTTGATTTTTTCAATCGTTTTTTGGCGTTCGATCGGGTCTTTAATTTTTTTTATGGCTTGCAAAACCTGGTCAGAGACATCCAGAACCTGCTCGGTGATGCGTACAGTATAGCCTTTGGCAGGAAATTCCTGTTCCCGCTTATGCGCCACAAAGCCATTGGTTAAGTAGTCGTTTTCTGGTGTGCTGGCATTCTGGATGGCGCGAAAGGCGCAATGATGATTTGTTAAAATAAGGCCATCAGCAGAAATGAAAGAGCCCGTACAGCCTCCCAATTGCACAATGGCATCGGACAAACTTACTTTATTTTCCGAAAAAATCTGTTCAGCGGTTAATTCAATGCCAATTTTTTTCAAGTCCAGTTTGTCAATTTCAGTGATAGGAAACATGCCTTCTTCGGCACATAAGAAGGAAAGAAAAATCAAAAGAACAAAAATTAAGGCGCGCACATTTACCTCCGAATTTTTTATTTTTAAATTAAGCTTGATAAGCATTGCTTTCAACAAGAAAAAGAAGAAAAATTCAGGCGCTTAAAATTTAGCGGAATGAATCTCAATGGTTAGAGAGTCTAAGGCAGCATAGCCGCAACCTCAAAAACAATATCTTAGAGGTTCAATGAGTTTGAAAATTTTGGCACGCTAAAGCGTGTCATCTTTTGAAGGAAGAATTCTAAGGATTGTGTTTAAACTTCATTAGCCTTTCCGGAAGTTCAACGGCTAAAGAGATTGCTGCTGAAAAGACAAGCCTAAGCGGGGAGGGCGCAATAAGGGAAAATTCAGAGTAATTAGCGGGCAAAGAGCTTTCAAAAAAAAACGCCGTTGTAAACTACAACGGCGTTAGAAAATGAATTTTAAACTTTCTCCACTTCTTTAGCTCCATGCAAGACCTCGGAGAAAATTTCCAGTATTTTTAAATTCTGTTTGGAAAGCATGAGCATATCATTTAGAATGGCATAATAAAGAATACTTAAACGTGTTTTGGAACTACCGTCCTTAATCCGTTCAATTTGCTGTTCATTCAATTGTTGAGCAAGTTCTTCAAGAGCCGCATGTTTTTCTTGCAGACGAGCATAATCCAATTCATTGTTTTTGTTCAAAGTATTTTCTACATCCTGCAGCATATCCAATAAAAGTTTTTTGACTTCGCTTAATTCTTCGATTTGAACGCCTAACAGTCCTTTGTGATGATTGCTGACGTGTAGATAAGCCCGGTTCACAATATCACGATGTCCATCGACCAGACGCTGCAGATGTCGGATGGTATTGGCGTATTTGTAGGAAAGTTCTGCCTCTTCCTTCTGTAAAAGACGCAGACATTTAAAAATATTGGCTATAATAATATTGGCCCAGTTCTGAAAATTTCTGTTCTTGCCTTTTTCATTTTTAATAATGTATTCATTTTGCTGAAAGAGACCTTCCAGTGCGGTATCGAGGGATTGAAGAATTTCATGAACCAGTGAGCCCATCTGTTTAAAAGTGATATGGATAGAGGAGTGAACTTCTTTGATCTTTTTCAAATTGTAGATTTCAGTAGATTTGCTTTCAATAAAACGTTTTTTATGGCGGGCATGGCTACGCGTTAAAATAATGGCCATAATCAACAGCATGACCACAACACCAATAACTTTGGTAAAAAATATAAAAGTGGCAACTGTTGCGGCCAAGAGAAAGGCTGCCATGGCGGTTAAAAACCAGCCGCCAATGACGGTTAGAACACCAGTAACGCGGTAAACAGCGCTTTCCCGTCCCCAGGCCATGTCGGCAAAGGATGTACCCATAGCCACCATAAAGGTTACATAGGTGGTAGAAAGCGGTAATTTGTGGGACGTAGCGTAAGAAATAAGCGCGCTGGCTACCATTAGATTAACGCCGGCTCTCAATAAATCAAAAGAAGGCGTCTGTCCATCGGCCAGATGTTGATGGTAGTGTTCTGTGTCCAGCCGTTTCCTGAACCAGTTAAGTACCGGGTTGGGTAAAATCTTTTTAATGGCTTCAAAAAAATTGATAGATGCTTTGACGATTATACGGGCCAGGAAAATCGATTCGAAGCGTTCTTCGCCTTCACTCTGGCGACTTAAATCAATGGTTGTCTTGGTAACGGTTCTGGCCTTTCTTGAAAACGACAAGGTTACAACCATAATAATTCCGGCTAAGAGTAGTAATTCGGGTTCGGCAGGTACTTTGCCGCTTAAGGCTTCCATGGTTGAAGTTAGCGGTGCACTTGTTTTCAAGGCAGCTAAATAGGCGTGGTAACCAGCCATGGGCACACCAATAAAGTTCACTAAATCGTTGGCTGCAAAAGCCATGGCCAGAGCAAAAGTTCCAACCAGGACAATTGGTTTTAAGATATTAATCTTCAAAAAAATTAAAATTTGTAGAATGACAGCGGAAATGACAAAAATAATGGCTAATACATCAAATATGTGGGTTTGGATCCATTGCAGCATTTCCGGGGTAATAAAAACGGCGCCTTTGGCTCCTTTGATTAAGATAAAATAGGTAATGGAAGCCATGGCCAGGCCGCCCCACAGTGCGCCAAATTTTTTAAGATTTATGGCAAAGTCAAAGGTGAAAAGTAATCGCGTTAAAAACTGAATGATGGCGCCAACGATGAAGGCGATGCCAACACTTAATAAAATGCCAAGAATAATGGCCAGCGCTTTGCTGGTGTTGATGTATTCTATTAAACGGATAACGGAATCATGGGCTTGATAAATTTTTAAAAGAGAAATAGCAACGGCAGCGCCGAGCAATTCAAAGACCACCGAAACGGTGGTAGATGTGGGCAAGCCCAGACTATTGAAAAAATCAAGCAAGATAATATCGCTGATCATGACCGCTAAAAATAGCGCCATTAGCTGAGGCATGGTAAAGTATTGAGGATGGAAAATTCCTTTACGTGCTACTTCCATCATACCGCTGGAAAAAATAACACCGGTCAACAGACCCAAACTGGCAATAATCATGATGACGTAAAAAGGAGCCACGCGGGAACCAATGGCTGAATTCAGAAAGTTGACGGCGTCGTTGCTAACGCCAACCACCAGGTCAAAAACCGCAAACAGGGCCAGTAGCAGAACAGCGTAGTAGTACAGTTCAATACTCATTAAACAGATCCTTTATTTGGTTTAAAGTTAGTAACGATTTAAATTCTGAAATTACATTATGTAAATTAATATAGGTAATTAATATTTGTGTAAAATTGTTGTAGAGTTTTT
>JAGHBR010000108.1 GCA_021160885.1 Caldisericaceae bacterium | reverse complement strand
ATTGAGCGAGACTACAATCATCCTGCGATCTTTTCCTGGGTTATTTTTAATGAAACATGGGGATTGCTTTCAAAGGGAAAGAGAGATTATGAAGGTTGGGAGAGAGATGCTTATCTACCCGAAACTCAGGAATGGGTTGCATCCTTGTATCGTCTGGCAAAACAATTGGACCCAACGCGTCTTGTTGAAGATAATTCTGCCTGCAATTTTGATCATGTTGTAACAGATATTAATAGCTGGCATGCGTATATTCCCGGTTATGAATGGCGTGATTTGCTTGATAAATATGTAAAGTCCACTTTTCCAGGTTCCAAATGGAATTTTATTGGGGGACGTTCACAAAATAAACAACCTTTATTGAACAGTGAATGTGGCAATGTATGGGGATATAAAGGTAGCACTGGCGATATTGATTGGAGTTGGGACTATCATTTGATGATGAATGAATTCCGCCGCCATCCTAAAGTATGTGGTTGGTTATACACAGAACATCATGATGTAATAAATGAGTGGAATGGTTACTATCGCTATGATAGATCGAGAAAATTTACCGGCTTATCTGAGATAGTTCCGGGAATGTCTTTAAAGGATTTACATGCTGATTATTATATTGCCACAGAAAAAGAATTGTGTCGTGAGGTTAGACCCAATACAATTGTAAATGTACCGCTTTATCTATCTATTTTAACAGATCAGGTAAATGATGATGTATTGTTGCTTAAAACAAAACTTTTCGGTTGGGATAATCTTGGATTAGAAAAAATTTATTGGGAAGGTCAGAAAATAATTCCCTGCGCTCCATGGTTAAATAAAGAATTATCACCATTAAGGATCAGAATGCCTGACAAGCCTGGTCTTGTTGTGTTGTCATTTGTCTTAGAGGACCTTGCAGGTAATGTTTTACACAGGAATTTTACAACGTATTTAGTGGCTGATGGGCCATCTCCCCGGGAAGAGACAATTGTGCTTAATGATAGTAGAATTAAAGTATTGAGATTTGCTCCCAATAGTTATATAAAAGCAGATTGGAGCTTAAAAAAATGGGAAGTTCTTAATGGTTTAAAAGTGAATGGTGCGGGGTCAGGTTATTTTGAGTATGCTATTAAATGGCCTCAAGACCTTGCAATTGAAGAAATTGAAGATGCTGGTTTCCGCATTGAGGTTTCCGCCAAACAATTGTTTAGTAAAGATAAAGAAGAACGGGCGAAGCTTGAAGGCGATTTTATGCGTGGCAAAGGGACTCACGACCCCGGCTTGAATCCAAATGCCTATCCTATGACAGATGAAAAAACATTTCCCAGCAGGTTACGGATTAGGATTAATGGTCAGGTTGTTGGTGTGTTTGATTTAAAAGATGACCCTGCAGATCATCGAGGTATCCTTTCCTGGTTCAGTCAAAAGCGCGATGGAAGATTGAGAGAAGCAGGGTCTTATGGCTATCTTATCTCTACTAAAATTCCAATAGAGGTTCTGAAGTTAGCTGAAAGCGAAGGGAAAATTATTGTCAGGTTAGAAGTTGATGATGTCTTGCCTGGTGGATTAGCAATTTATGGAGAAAGATTTGGCCGATATCCTGTAGACCCATCCATAATCTTTGTAATGAAAAAATAATTTTGTTTTGTTTCTTTACCTGATAACCCTGAATAAGGAGGTAATTAAAATGTCGTACATTGAAGATGAGTTGTTCGGAAAACTTGAAGATGAAGAAGTTTTTCTTTTTACTCTTAAAAATAATAATGGAATTGAAGTCAAAATTATGAACTATGGAGGTATTGTCGTATCTTTAAACGTTCCAGATCGTTTTGGAAATTTTGCCGATATAGTGCTCGGATATGATACTTTTAAAGAATATTTACAGGATACTTCATATTTTGGCGCAATAGTAGGAAGATATGCAAACAGAATCTGTGAAGGAAAATTTACACTTAATGGAAAAATGTATCAGTTACCAGTAAATGAAGGGAAAAATCATCTCCATGGGGGAATAAAAGGATTCAATAAAGTAGTCTGGTCTGCAGAGCCATTGGATACAGTAAACCCAGCTATTAAACTTTCCTATTTTAGTAAGGACGGGGAAGAAGGCTACCCGGGCAATCTTTCTGTTCTGGTAAAATATACTCTGACAGATGCAAATGAGTTGAAAATTGACTATCAGGCAACTACCGATAAACCTACTATAATAAATTTGTCTCATCATTCATATTTTAATCTTAATGGAGCCGGGAATAATTCAATTTTAGATCATGAATTGATGATAAATGCAGACTATTTTACCCCGATTAATGAGAACTTAATACCAACTGGTGAGATTAAAGCGGTAGAAAATACTGTAATGGATTTTAGAAAGCCAACTGCAATTGGAAAGCGCATCAATGAAAATGATGAACAGTTAAAATTTGGCCTGGGTTATGACCATAACTGGGTATTGAATCACTATGATGGAAACATTCGGCCAGCGGTTCAATTATACGAACCTAAAAGTGGTAGATTGATGAAAGTTCTTACGACTGAGCCCGGAATGCAATTTTATTCCGGTAATTTTTTAGATGGAACAATAACTGGCAAAAATAACAAAAGGTATGAATACCGCGGGGCTGTCGTTTTGGAGGGCCAACATTTTCCCGATTCACCAAATCACAAAAATTTTCCAAGCGTAGTTCTTAAACCTGGAGAAATTTATAAGCAAACAACAGTGTATCAATTTCAGGCAGATTGAACATAACTCTATAGAAATATCAAAACCTCTGCAAAGTTAAATGGAGGTAATAAAAATATTGTCTTCTGGTGGAAATTCGATGAAAATCTTAAAATAAAAAAATCGGTGATTGAAAAGGGGAATGCCCCATATTTTACTATTGAAGCACTACATGGTGACAAGTACTCAATAGAAGGATTGGCTAAATATGTTCCTGGAGTATCAGGGACAGCAATAAAATTTGATGGCTTTTCGTCGTTTATAGAAGGCGTACCAGAATTGTTTACAAAAGATGAAGAAATTATAGATGATCTTAGCAATGAAATCAGCGTTGAAGCCTGGGTAGCATTAGGTGCATATCCCTGGAATTGGGCTCCGATTATCTCTCTTGGTAGATTTGGAATTACGGGTTTTTATTTTGGTATAAATTCACGAGGCTGTGTGGGTTTTCATATTTCCGATGGTACAAACATCTGGCATGAATGTAATTCACCGATTAACGAAAAAACGAAAGTGGGCCTGGAATTAAAAAAATGGTATCATGTGGTTGGCACATACAGTAAAAAGAAGGGAATGACCGTTTATGTGAATGGACAACTTCAAGCCACATACAACAATTTTACTTTTGATTATGGTCTTGTATTTAGTGAGCTTGAAAAAGGCTTCCGCATGGGTATGAATCGTGAAAAACTGGCTCCTACTGATCCTGTACGAACCTGGGCTACTTTCCCCTCTCGGTATACGCTTGATGGCATTGTGGATGAAATTAAAATTTATAAAAAAGCCCTGAGTGCGGAAGAGGTGAAGAAGCTTTACCAGGGGGTTGCCCCTGAAAATGAACCAGAATTTGCACCGCGTAAGTTCCCAACGGTCAAATCGTCGCATCGTTTCGGGGCAAATTACACAACTTTAAAATACTATCCGGAATGGGATACTCTGTGGCCAGTGGGCGATCAACTTGATGTAGTGGTCCAATTCGATGAGCTTCCGATTAAAGTTATGTTCTGGCGAGGAACCAGATATTCGCCATGCTGGGTGTCAGAAAATGGTAAGTGGATGGCAGACCAGAGCAGAGAGACGGGCAATAACTGGTTTCTTTCTCAAGGCTCCAGCGACTTGCTGCCTACAGGCTGCATCGAACACATGTCTGATACTCAGTGTCGAAGTTCAAGAGTTGCAATTATTGAGAACAATGATGCCCGTGTAGTTGTTAACTGGCGTTATTTACAAATGGATGTTCGCTTCCGGCAACGCGATTTACCTGACCATAGCGGCTTTGGAGAATGGGGAAATGAGCTGTATTTTATCTATCCTGATGGCGTTGGTGTGCGCAAAGTGTTGCCCGGCCGAGGAGGATGGCAGGAAACAATTGCACTTAATGAACCAGGTACGAGGCCCGAAGATAATCTAAAATTAAAAGCAATTACTTTGTTTAATATGAATGGTCAAAAGAAAACATATAGCTGGGAAGATGGTTATCCGCAATTTGATCTTCCCGATGCTAACATTCAACTTGTGAATTTAAAGTCTAAATTTAAACCTTTTCTTATCTTAAGAAAAGGCGGCGGCTTTGAGGTCTTTAATCTGGAAGTCAGGCCCGAATATTCTCACTTTCCCTGGTGGAATCACTGGCCAATAGCCCAAATCCATTCAGATGGAAGATATGCCTTTGCACCTGACCGCGCTTCTCATTCTTCTCTTAGTTGGGGAATCCCCAATGGCGATGCAGCTTTGTACGGCATGACAGATAGACCAGATAAAATACTTGTGCCGTTAGCACGTTCCTGGAACAATCCTCCTGCGCTACAATTACGAACGCAAAATATTCTTAATCAGGGATATGACTACACAGAAAGAGCTTATAAATTGAAAGCAGCAAATAGAAATATCCAACAAATTAATTTTACCCTCCAGGGAAGCGACAATTCTCCCGTATTTAATCCAGCCTTTGTTATTTATAATTTGACAACTGATGGGCTTACATTATTTGTCAATGATGTACCTGTCACCTCTAAAAAGAAAGTTCGTTTTGGTCTTGAATATGATGTCGAAGCGACACCACGAGTCATTGTTTGGTCACAAATATTTTCAACAAAGCCAGTAGAATTTAAAATTGTTCGGAAAAGTAATTAAGTTAATTAATTTTGATTGACTTTTTGAGCAATTATTGGCAAATGCTCTAATTATTTTCAAGACTAAAATAGAATTTTCTTTAACTAATAACCTATTTTTATTTTATTAGTTGACCTTTACCGGAGGGAAGTTGTGTTAAAACGAAATTATCCCGCATTATTTAAAATTTTTATGATATATTTTTTTATTTTATTCAATTCCTGCCAGAAAAATCAATCCATAGATGATCTATGCAAAGAGTTGGGCCTTAATTATCCGGCAAAGGGATTTGTAAGCAAGAAACTGGCTACCCGTTGGGAAGAATCATTAGTCACAGGAAATGGAACGATTGGCGCCTTAATTCGAGGCATTCCAGGGGATGAGACAATCATTTTAAGTCATGAAAAACTGTTTATGCCACAATATCCCCCAACAAAAGCCCCAAATTTAAAAAAATATCTTCCGAAAATTCGTGCACTCATCTTAGAAGGCAGAGGAGATAAAGCAGCTGAATTGGCAGTTCAAGCTGGTAGAGAGGCAGGCATTACCGATGTGGTCTGGACTGACCCACTGGTGCCAGCCTGTCAACTAGAAATAAAATCTTTGGAAAACCAGAATTATTCAAAATATCTAAAATGTTTAAATTTTGAATCTGGAGAGGCCACAATTGCCT
>JAGHBR010000246.1 GCA_021160885.1 Caldisericaceae bacterium | reverse complement strand
TAAGGGTGTAAGGGTATAAGGGTTAAGGGTTTAAAAGTTAAGAGTTTAAGAGGATGGCAGTGCGTCTGATGAAACGATTGTCCTGCTTTATTATGTTAAGGTAAACGGTTTTTGTTTAGATTGAATACCTAAATAATGAATCGAATGAATCAGATTTTATGAAATGAGAAACTTTTAAGAACCCAAAATCTTTTTCTCCTGTAAATCAACATTTCAGAGCAAACAGAAATTCTCAGCAACACCATTTTACTCTTAACCCTTACACTCTTAACTCTTATACCCTTATTCTCCTACACTTACCTCATCCTCCGCAATTCTTCCACCAACTTTCTGTTCTCTTCCTCCGTGCCTACGGTAATACGCAGGCAGTTTTGACAATGAATTTGATTGGACCGGTTGCGCACAATAATGCCACGTTCCATCAGGTAGCGATAGGTGGCATCGGCATGGTCGAAGCGCACCAGTAAAAAATTGGCATCGGAAGGGAAAACTTTTTGAACCATGGGCAATTGAAGTAACGCTTCTGTCAGCCATTCTCGCTGTTCCAAAATCTGCCGCACACGTTTTTCTTTTTCCTCAATGTTTTCCAGCAAACTGAGCGCAGTTTGCTGTGTCAGTTCACTTACATTGTAAGGCATTTTAATCTTGTTTAACCAGGCAATAATTTGCGGATTGGCAAAGGCCATGCCCAGCCGGATGCCAGCGCTGCCCCAGGCTTTGGAAAACGTTCGCAAGACAATCAGATGATTGTACTGCTTGATCAGTGGCAGCACACTCTTTTGTGGTGCAAAATCGATGTAAGCCTCATCCACAATCACGATGCCTTTAAAGTGTTCAAGCAACCAGACAATTTCCTCGCTGGCGAACACATTGCCGGTGGGATTATTAGGTGAACAGACAAAGGCTATTTTAAGCTTATCGGAAATCACCTTTTCGATGGCCTGCCGGTCCAATTTGAACGATGGCGTTAACGGTACTTCGACCACCTGCAAATCATTAATCTGCGCGCTGACCTGGTACATGCCATAGGTCGGTGGCATTATGAGTACCTCATCCTGACCCGGCTGCCCGAAAACGCGCAAAATCAAATCGATGGCTTCGTCACTGCCGTTACCTAAAAAGATGTGGTCGGCAGGTATAGCCAACCAGTCACTGATTTTTTCCTTCAGTTTTTGCTGGTAAGGGTCCGGGTAACGATGAAAAGCCGACTTTTCCAGAGGCGTACCAAAGGCATTTTCATTGGCGTCAAGAAAAATACTGGCCGTTCCAGAAAACTCATCCCGCGCCGATGTGTACGGTTTTAATTTCCTGATATTTTCTCTGACTAGGCTTTCCAGTTCAACCATTGACTTCCTCTTTTACTGGTGAATCATCCGGTAAAGTTTTAGGAATCTTTTCCAGTCGCAGACTGACTGCTCTGCAGTGGGCTTCCAAACCTTCGGCATCGGCCAACTCCATGATGGCACGTCCAATACAGCGCAGACCTTTATCCGAAATTTTTTGAAAGGAGATGACTTTCATGAAGCTTTCCAGCGAAACACCGCTGTAACTAAAGGCATAGCCATGGGTCGGCAAAGTGTGATTGGTGCCGGAGGCGTAATCGCCAGCAGCTTCGGGTGTCCAGGGCCCAATAAACACCGAACCGGCATTCACAACTTTTTCGGCCAGTTCCTCGGCATCTTCGGTAACAATAATTAAATGCTCCGGAGCGTAAGCATTGGAAAGCTCGACGGCCTGTTCCGTATTTTCAACCAGAAAAATTCTGGAATTTTGCAAGGCCAAACGTGCAGTTTTGCCTCGGGGCAGGGTTTGCAACTGATTTTCCAGCGCCTGCTGCACTTTTTCAATCAGGGCTTCTTCCGTTAAAATCAGCAACACCTGGCTGTCAATGCCATGTTCAGCCTGCGAAAGCAAATCAGCGGCAATAAAATCGGGATTGGCCGTGTGGTCGGCAATAACGGTTACTTCCGAAGGGCCCGCCGGTAAATCGATGCCCACGCCATCCATGCTGATTAACTGCTTGGCCATGGTCACAAAGCGGTTGCCAGGACCAAAAATTTTGTAAACCGAAGGAATGCTTTCCGTCCCGTAAGCCATGGCTGCAATGGCCTGTGCCCCGCCAGCCTTAAAAACCTGATTAATGCCCAGGCTGCGGGCAATATGTAAAATAGCCGGATGAACCGAAGCCTCTTTATTGGGTGGCGTACAAACCACAATCTCCTTACAGCCTGCCAGACGCGCCGGAACCGCCAACATTAAAAAGGTAGAAATCAACGGCGCTGTACCACCAGGAATGTACAAGCCAACTTTTTCAATCGGCACTGCCTTGCGCCAGCACCAGACGCCTGGAGACGTTTCGATGTAATTTTCAATGGGCCGCTGCGAACGATGAAATTTCTCGATGTTACTGCGCGCCACATCAATCGCTTCTTTTAATTTTAACGACAATTTGTCACTGGCACTGTTCCATTCTTCTTGCGAAACTTTAACGGAATCCAACTCTACTTTGTCGTAATGCTTAGCAAATTGAATCAATGTCTGGTCGCCCTGAGTCTTCACATTTTCAATAATTTGCAAAACCTTTTGTCGCAACTCTTCATGGTCCATATGGGGCCGTTTTAAAAATTCCGGCCACTGTTCTTTCGACGGATATTTAATAACGTCCATAACTGCCTCTCTTATAAAATCATTTTTTCTATGGGAATAACTAAAATGCCCTGCGCCCCGTTTTGTTTCAATTGTTGGATGACCTCCCAAAAGGCTTTTTCTTCAATCACCGAATGCAGAGAACTCCAGCCTTTCAGAGCCAGCGGCATCACAGTGGGGCTTTTCATACCAGGTAAAATATTGCAGATGGTGTCAATTTTTTCATTGGGAACATTCAGCAAAATGTATTTGAAATTTTTAGCCTTAAGAACCGCATGCAAACGAAAAACCAGTTGGTCGAGCAACGCTTTTTGGTCTTTGCTTAAATTTTTATTGGCGATCAACACAGCTTCCGATTTAAGAACCGTCTCAACCTCTTTAAGTCCGTTGCTTAACAAGGTGCTACCGGTACTGACAATATCAAAAATCACATCCGCCAAACCGATGGATGGCGCAATTTCGACCGAACCATTAATCTCATAAATTTCGGCCTGCAGAGCTTTTTCTTTAAGAAACTTTCGCAATATGTTGGGATATGAAGTGGCGATTTTCAAACCATTTAAATCTTCAAGACCGGTGTAATTCATTTGCTTGGGAACGGCAATACTCAAACGACAGCGGGCAAAACCCAGGCGTTCAATGATTTCTACCTGACGATCTTTTTCCCGCACTACATTTTCTCCAACGATACCAACATGGGCAATGCC
>JAGHBR010000209.1 GCA_021160885.1 Caldisericaceae bacterium | reverse complement strand
GAATTAAAACATAGCTTGAATTTGCGTCCCAATTATCATTGGACAGAGAAACGCATCAAAGCGCATGTCATGGTCTGTTTTCTTGCCTTTCAGATGGCGGTATTATTTGAGAAGCGTCTAAGTGGCCTAAAATTAAGTTGGGAACGTGCAATGGAGCGTTTGCGCCGAGTAGTTGTTGTAGAGTGGGAAAATGAGGGGCGTCGTCGCAAGGGGTTATCTCGAGTACATGACGAACAGTTGGAAATATTTGATGAGATAGGTAGCAGCAAACCAACACTTTTATCATTGTAGTGACAACTTAACAAATCTGGTTTTTAGCTAACCCTATAATATTAAAGGAATTACGTCTTATATGACTATCAAACTCCAGATTAAAATTTTTTGAGATTACGTTCGTTTGGTGGTCAGAGTCCGGACAGGTTCACACTTATTTACTCTGATTTATTCTTTAGCTTTTTAGAACATTGATTAGAGTAGATTTTGACGGAAAAATGTTTTTGCCTTTTCTGCTTTTTCGACGGTTTAACCAGCCAGTGTGCCTGAGGGGCAAGGTTTAGCTTAATTTCTATTTTTTATTTAATAAGATGTTTATTAAATTAACGACGTTAGTAGACCAACTTAAAAATATTTTTATGATTAAGTTTTGGAATCGTTTTTTTATCCTGTTTTTTCTGTTTTTAATTTTTTTGAACCACTGTTCTTTTCCAGAAAAAAAGAACGCGCCGCGTAACCCACCTATTTTACTGAATCGGTCTCGTCCCCTTCCTGTTATTAAATTAGTCGACAATCAGGATCATCGATTTATTTTCACAAATAAAATCGCCGGTTTTTTTGTTGGCCATACGCATGACTACAATCAAAATGCATTTGAAGGGTGGACGGTAAATGAAACGCATCTCATTAAGGATTACAAGCTTTTTAAAAACGGGCGTGAACTTAAACGGAATCGCCTAAAAGCCTTCATTTTGCATCCTTATGGTTTTGAACGCATTTACCCTGACAAAACAGTTGAAAACTTTGTTTTGCTGGATTCTATTGACGCAATTTTCTTGAAAATTAAAGCAAACAAACGAGATCGGATTACCTTACAGCTTCCTGATTTTAAAGCCGAATTGAATGAGCAGAAAAGCAGCTTATTTCTTAAAAACAAAAAATTTGGCAACAAAGGATTAAAGATCGATTATTATAATGGTCAAAATGACTGGCACTATTTTGTTTTTCGTTGTGGACAATTCTTTACTGAAGATTCTTTAAACTTAAATGAAATTGAGCGATTTGAAGAGGCCGTAACAAAGAGAAAACAACGATTCGCACAGCTTTTACAGAAAAATCCTTTTTTTATTGAAAATCGTAACATGCGAGAAGCCCTACAGTGGGCAATATTTTCAACAGATGCTTTGGTAACGAGGCAAAAGGGGCCTGGCATTTGGGCCGGTTTACCCTGGTTTAACAACTACTGGGGACGTGACACCTTTATCTCGTTTACCGGCGCTTTACTTGTACGTGGTGAGTTTGAGGCCGCGCGCAACATATTAAACAATTTTGCTCATTTTCAATTAACGGATGAAAATCGAAGGGAATTGGGACGAATTCCCAATCGCATAACCAATAACGAAATCATTTACAACACTGCTGACGGTACCTGGTGGTTTTTGCGGGCTATTTACCAGTATTATTTGTTCACAGGCGACAAGGCTTTTCTAAAAGAAATGTTTCCGGTCATTCAGCGGGCTATTAACGGAGCCCTCAAAAAACGGATGGATGCGTTTGGCTTTTTAACACACGGCGATGCAGAATCGTGGATGGATGCCGTTGGGGCTAAGGGCGCCTGGACGCCACGGGGTAATCGAGCTGTAGAAATTCAGGCTTTATGGTACACGGCATTGCAAATAGGGGTGAAAAGCGCCGTTGTGTTGAATCGGGTTGATGAAGAAATTAAGAAATGGCAATCATTTGCGAAACGCATTAAGACAAACTTTAACCGTTTTTTTTGGAACGACTTACAGCAAGCACTTTATGATCATCTGAATGAAGATGGTACTCCAGACCTCCAATTAAGGCCCAATCAGATTTTGGCCATTACGGTACCTGATTTACCAGGTTTAAAGCCTTTGCTGCCGGATTGGAAACAAAAAGCGATTGCGCGGTGGATTACCGAAAATTTGACAACCGATTATGGTGTACTTTCTTTATGGTTTAAAGATAAAAATTTTCATCCGTTTCACCATTATTTACCTTACTACCCGCCGGATGCCGCTTATCACAACGGATTAATCTGGGGTTGGCTGGCCGGGCCTGTTATTAGTAGTCAGCTAAAATTTGACCAGGTGCAGGCAGGGAGTAAACTATTTTTTAATGAAGCGCAGCAAATTTTAAATTTTGATGCCCTTGGTAGCTTTTCAGAAATATTGGAGCCGGTGGTTCGCAAAGGACAAGATGTGCCCAGTGTTTCTGGAACCATTGCGCAAGCATGGAGTCTGGCCGAATTTTTACGTAATTTTTACGAAAATTGGCTAGGTTACAAACCCATGGCCGGCCAGGATCAGGTCTTTTTTAATCCTCATTTAATGGATGGTATTGAAGAAATTCGCGCTCGTCTTCCATTTAAAAATCGATTTTTAGATGTGCATTTGCAAAACACAGCAACTGGAATGAAGATCAGAGTGTGCTCTAACTTTCCTAAACAAACCATTCGCGGATTTGTGCAATTTCCTGGTGATTCTTTAAAAATACGATTATTTTTACCAGATTCCGGCAGAGATTTTGAGTATGAATACATTGCCATTGACACCTTACCCGATTCAGTAAAATTGGCCCGGCAATGGCGTCTTGCAAAAATAGACTCAAGTATTAAATTCGCCACCATTTATCAAATTCCGTTTAAATTGCTTAAAGCAGAGCAGGTTTACTTTCCTCTGGGGCGCAATGGCCTGACTCTAATTCACAAAAAAGACATACTGAATGATGATTTTGGAGCAAATAGACGCTACACTTATCCTTTAAACAGGCTGTTTGAGTCTGGCATTGCAGATATTAAAAGCCTAACCATTTACGACAACGATTCTACCTGGGGTTTTCGAATTGACTTGCGAAATCTGATTGACCCGGGATGGCATCCGGAATATGGTTTTCAATTAACTTTTTTGGCCATAGCCATTCAAGACCCGACACTGGATGGGACCCTGGCCCGAAAGGTTGGCCATCAGGCACACCTGACTTTACCAGCATCCAGGAAATTTAATCGAATTATTTACGTTGGCGGTGGCCTGGAAGTATGTGATGGCAATGATCAACGCAAGGCTCTGTTTGTGCCTCTGGATCAAAAACATCCTTTAGGAAATCCCTCCTTGCTACAAATTCGTTTTCAAATTCCTAAAGTCTTATTACCGGGGTTGAATGCCAAAAGCAAGATTACCATTCTTTGCGGTTTACAGGATGATCATGGGGGGGCTGGACTTGGCGATTTTAGAGCGGTTCTGCCCAAAGCTGATTACTGGCATGGCGGCGGGGCGGCTGGCCATAACGTACCGGCGGTTTACGATGTGCTGGAGATTAATTGAGATCAGAGTACTTCCGTCGAAAGATCAAGTACTTTATTTGGTTAATTAGTTGAATGTTTAAATGGTTGAATCAGCCAATAGGCTGGAAACAGAAAATCTACCAGGGAAACTTATTCAACATTTTTTGAGAGCTTGGAATTAACCTTTGTCATTGAAAGGCTTGTTGATTTAAATACACTAAATAATTTTAAAAAAAACATTGATCCAAAATGATGGTCAGGGCTGCCATTGTGGTGAGTATTAAAATGGCTGGTCGCAAGTATCCCCTGTCTAAAAACAAAGCCGTTCTCCTGGAGAAGAAAAATCCCAAAATTACACCGGGCAATAACCGCAAAGCCCTGTAAATATCTTGTATTGTAAATTTGCCCACAACTGCCAGTGAAATTAGAGCCACAATCGTTCCAAGAATAAAAATAGCTGCCAAGGTGCCGCGCAGTTTTGGCCCTTTTTGATGCTGATAAACAAGTGCCATGGGCGCGCCTCCAATGGCGGCAACAGTGCCCATAAAACCGGACAGAATACCTGCACTTAGCAAGTTTTTGGCACTTAAAGATAATTTGAGTCCTGTTGCACTTAAAATAACAGCCACAATAACTAAAAAGGCGAATAATGGTTTTAAATGTTGTGCCGGGAAAATTGTTAAAAAGTAGGCACCGATGATGCTGCCGATGATTCGTCCCAGAGCAGCCCAGCTAAATTCTTTTAAACGTACTTGTGAACGATCACGCAGGTACATTAAAGTGGTTAAAACCACTGCCGCTAAAAGGAGCGGTGCGGGCACAAATTGTGGATCGATCAGGATTAACAATGGTACGGCAAACGGTCCAAGTCCAAAGCCAACAGATCCCTGCAAAATGGAACCAACAAAGGCAATGGTAAAGACCAGCACAAATT
>JAGHBR010000314.1 GCA_021160885.1 Caldisericaceae bacterium | reverse complement strand
CCATTTTTGGTCAGCGCGTTTGGAAATTAACCGCCGGATGACCATTCCTTACGATTTTCGCAAATGCGAAGAAACAGGCCGGATTGACAATTTTGCCAAAGCCGGCGGGTTACTCAAGGGACCCTTTTTGGGCCGCCGTTATGATGACTCCGATGTTTACAAAGTAATCGAAGGCACTTCCTACAGTTTAAGCAGCCTGCCCGACAAACGGCTTGAAGTTTACCTCGACTCACTAATCGCATTAATTGCCTCTGCCCAGGAACAGGACGGCTATTTGTACACCTGTCGTACAATTGATCCCAAAAACTTGCCCCCCAATACCGGTCCTGAACGCTGGTCGTTTTTAAACCATTCGCATGAGCTTTACAATGTGGGACATCTTTACGAAGCAGCGGTGGCTCATTATCTGGCAACAGGCAAAAAAAGCCTGCTTAATGTAGCCCTCAAAAATGCCGAATTAATTTTAAAAGAATTTGGCCCCGGTAAACGTTACAATCCGCCCGGCCATCAGGAAATTGAAATTGGTCTGGTAAAACTTTATCGCGTAACAGGTGACGAACGATTCTTAAATCTGGCAAAATTTTTCCTTGACCAGCGCGGGCATTATGAACACCGGGCGCCTTACGACAGTATTTTTACTGCTGAATATGTCCAGGATCACCTGCCGGTTACTAAACAACGCGAAGCCGTAGGGCATGCCGTTCGCGCCGCTTACATGTACGCAGCCATGACCGATATCGCCGCCTTAACCAGCGACCAAGCCTATCGGCAGGCGGTTGACAGTTTGTGGGAAAATGTGGTTAATAAAAAAATTTATATTACCGGGGGCATTGGAGCCAGAGCACATGGTGAAGCCTTTGGCGATAACTACGAATTGCCTAACCGCTCGGCTTACAACGAAACCTGCGCCGCCGTGGCCAATATGCTCTGGAACTATCGGTTGTTTTTGTTACATGGTGATGCTAAATATCTGGATGTTTTTGAACGCACTTTGTACAATGGCTTTCTTTCCGGTGTTTCATTGAATGGCATGGAATTTTTCTATCCCAATCCTCTCGAATCCATTGGTAATTACCATCGCAGCCCCTGGTTCGATTGTTCCTGTTGTCCGACCAATGTCATGCGTTTTTTACCTTCCTTACCAGGCTATGTTTATGCTCATGACGATCAATCTATTTACGTCAATCTGTTTGTAACCAGTACGGCCGAAATCTCTCTGGGTAACAGCAAAATACGGCTGATTCAGCAAACCGACTACCCCTGGAGCGGGAAAATTAATCTGGTTGTACAACCTAAAAAACAGGCAAAATTTTCTTTAAAAATCAGAATACCTGGCTGGGTCATACGACAACCGCTACCCGGCACGCTTTACCGCTTTATTAGTTCTGATTTCAGCAAACCGGTTATCTGGCTGAATGGCAACAAGGTGCCTTTAAAAATCGAAAAAGGATTTGCGGTTTTAAATCGGAACTGGCAAAAAGGAGATTCTTTGCGAATCCTCCTGCCCATGAAAGTGCGCCGTGTTAAAGCGCATCCTAAAGTGCTTAATGATAATGGCAAAGTGGCCATTGCCCGCGGACCAATTATTTTTTGCGCAGAAGGGGTTGACCATCAGGGACATGTTCTAGATCTTTATTTACCGCAAAACAATCCATTGCAGTTTACCTTTCACCCTTCACTGTTAAAAGGTATTGGGGTGGTACAGTCAAAAGCCTTTCATGTTACAACAGAAGGCTTAAAAACAACCAGACTCTTTTTGATCCCCTACTACGCATGGGCACATCGGGGCGCTAGTGAAATGGCCGTCTGGTTAGTTACAGATCGCAACACAGCGCGTCCTTTTCCTTTGCCCCATGCCGGTCAAAATGCATCAGTAAAAGCGTCGCACGTCTGGCGGTTTGACAAACCAGAGGCGGTAAATGATGGCATTTGGCCTGAGAATTCTTCGGACACCAGTATTCCCAGATTTACCTGGTGGGATCACAAAGGTGGCAAGGAATGGATTGAATATCGATTTCCCAAGCCAGTCTACGTAACTAAATGCCAGGTTTACTGGTTTAATGACCGCAAAGTTGGTGGCGGCTGTGAATTACCCCGCATAGCCACGCTTTTTTACTTTGGTCATCAACGCTGGCAAAAATTAGCAACATTGGAGCAAACACAGCTTAAAGCGGATGAATTCAATGCTTTTCTTTTTGAGAAGATCAGAACCGATCGTTTACGCCTGGAAGTCAATTTACAAGAAAATTTTTCAGCCGGTATTCTGGAATGGTTGGTTAATTAAAACTAAAAGGAAATTTTCGTTTTGAATTTTGTTTGAATGAGCTTTCCAAAACTCCAAATTTTAAACCGTCAATTCGTTTATTATTAGTAAACTATTTCGAATTACAAACGTCACACTCTAAACTTTAAATTTCATCTCGTTCCGTCCGGTGATTTTTTAAAAAATGTACTCAAAAACGAGTGTTCACAATTTTGTCTTGTCCACCAGGCTTACAGCTGATGCCTTTAATTCAAGAGCAAACGGGTCTTTGGCTTTAATTTTCTGCTGCAGTTTTTTTAGAACCTGATAGTAAAGGCTCCAGGCCTTTTTTTCCTGTACGATCTGTTTTTCTAAATGCGATGGTTTTCCTTGGGTAAAATTAAGTGCAGCCTCAATACGCCTGACCCCGGTTTGTAAAAATTCTTCCTGTTGAGCTGCCTGGTTGTTTTGAGTCATTTCCAACCCTTTCAACAGAAAACGTAACATGACCACAGTTGTCGGAATTTGAGAAATAAAGCTGCCGGTAAAAGGATCGAGCTCATGTTTGATGTTTTTCAGCTGTGGATCTAGCCAGCGAGCATAAGCACTAAAATAGATCATACGCACGTAATCCCCGATTATTTTGCCCGTTTCCGCCACTTTAATGGCCTGTTGAGCAAATAGTTCTTTGTCATGCCGCATAATCAATCCGGGCCGATGAACATACCGCAACAGTGGAACTTTTTGATTAAAAAAGCTTAAAATGAAAGCCTGGTCTTCCGCCCGACCGATGAAAGATGGCGTGAAAGGCTGGTAATCGAACAGCGCCCTGATTAAAACACCATTGGTGCCGCCCGTTACATGAATGCGCTGCAAACAATTACTTTTTCCGTCTAACGGAGGCCAGTTGTATTTGTTCATCATCTCCACCTCGGTTGAAAGCGCCTGCGGAAGTTTGCTAAAAAAAATGAATTCTTCGGGCGTTTCAGGCTGATGCGGATATGGAACATCCGGCGTAAAAAGTCCTTTTTTAATATCGCTGGCATTAACCAGGGCCCCGGCAATCAAGTCCAGGCGCACTCGCTGGTTCCGGAAATCTTCTCCCTCAGCGCCCCACAATTCCGTTTTAAAAAGTTCCAGCGCCGAAGAACCTGTTTCTTTTACCAGCATCTCTTGCGGGAAAACCTGGTCCAGATCAATTTTGAAAGTCCCCTTCACCTGCGGATCAATCAGCACCTGCCAAAAGGCGGCAATGGCTTTCAAAAATGTGTAATGTCGGCCGTACTCACCATCAACGCCAAAAACTGAAAAATCAGCATTCTCCACAGCGAAGTAATGTTTGGCCGCCGGTTTTAGAATCGTGTTTACTATTTCCTTACAATCCGTTTCGGTAAACAAAAAGATATTCAAATGGTCAAAAGAACCTTTTTCGGCGATTAACTGACTTACATATTCCCTGGCCACCTGATGCAAGTAGGTGTACGTAACGGAACAGGAAAGCAGGCAGCTTAATTTTTGACCGGCTTCTGCATTACCACGCTGCTTTTCAAAAGCCATCATCTGATCCAGTCCGGCAAGGCCGTACAAAATTTCATTGTTTTGCGCAGGCGCATCCAATGGAATGGGATGATCGTACCAATACTTCTGCGGTTCCGATTGATTATCCTTTACTACGCGCAAAATTTTTGGGGATAGTGTTTCGCTAATTTTTAACGGAGGACGCAGTAAAACATTAGAAGTAAAAAGAATCTGACGAGCCGGATTGTCAATTGGCTGTTGATTCTTTTGCTGGATTTTAACCATTCTCCTGTGCAACAAATCATGCCTAGCCTTTTTAAGACTAGTTGCAATTTCAACCCCTTCCGGGAAAAATGTCTTCCAGGTTTGTAAAAACAGTTGATCGTCATTTCCGCTTAACATCTGTGAATTAGCTGGAATTTCAACCGTAGAACTTTCAATTTCTTGTTTTAATTCATCTTTAACAAAAAACAGAAAAGAAGCTACAGTTCGCCAATCCGTTTTCTTTGCTAATTTTTTTAATACTTTTTCTGCAGCAATCCACAGGGGATGTTTTTCCATAAACAGGTAAATTAAAGCAATTTGAAAAATATCCCTGGTGTTTAAATTTTCTTTTGTCAGCCAATCAGCCTGACTGCTTTTCAAAAAAGACAGTTTTGGCAAAAGGGGTAATAGGTCTGTCATCCAGTTTTGTAATTTTTGCCAGCGTTTGCTCATGGCGAGTTTCCTTTTTCTTTTTAGTTTGAGAAAAATTTTCGAATATTTCAAGCCAGGTTTTAGCGCCCTGAAGAATGTTTGATGTAAAAGTTAACAATATCTAAAGGAGAAATTAGTATAAGAGTTAAGGGTGTAAGGGTTAAGGGTAAGGAAGTCACGCTTTGGAGCGGTTAAAAACCATAGTGCTGGTTTGTAAGGCTTTACCTAAAAACGTGTAACCATCTCCTTCATAGGATTTATTCTTGACAACAGTGACAGGTGCCTTTATTTTCAAAAAAAACCTAGAAGCCAGAAGGAATCTCTTGTTCCGTATTTCAAAATTCGAGTTTCGAATTTTTATTCCGGCTTTGTTACCATAAAAAATGAGTTTTAAAAATAGAGTTTGTCAATATCGCCCGAACCTTCGCGTAAAATCTCCGGTTCTAGGCCGGAAAAATCTACAATAGTGGAGGGCTTGTTAAACATAACGCCGGCATCTAAAATAAGATCTATTTCATAACGAAAGCGTTCGGCGATTTCCATCGGATCGGTGTAATAGCCATCTGTTCCCTGAGGCACACTGGTGCTTAGAATGGGGCGTCCAAGTTTCTGCACCAAAGCCTGTGCTACAATCGAATCCGGAATGCGGATACCGACCGTTTTTTGATTGCTTAATAAAAGTTTGGGCACTTTTTTGGTAGCTTTCAAAATAAAGGTGTAGGGCCCGGGTACCACGCGACGCATGATTTTATAAGCGTAATCCGGGACTAAAGCCCACTCGGCAATGTTTTTTAAATCAGGTAAAATAAAACTAAGCATCTTGTGTCGCGATTCTTTTTTAATGCGCAATACGCGTTCAATCGCTTTTTTATTAAAAAGATCAATGCCCAAGCCGTAAATGGTGTCAGTTGGGTAAACGACAATCCCGCCCTGAGCCAGAATCTCGGCCGCTCTTTTAATCAGGCGCTTTTGCGGATGTTCCAGATAAACGTGTTGTACTTCAACTGCCATTTTGTATCCTCATAAAATCAAAAATTAATTTACGAAATTATCTCTTTAATTGGAATTTCAATTTGCCGTAAAATAACGAATCCTTTAAATTTTGCAACAATTTTCGAAAGGGAATCATTAAATGACACGTTTTAAGGCAGACCTTGGACTGCTTTCGGTGACTGTTTTTTGGGGAACCACGTTTATTGCTTCAAAGCTGCTTCTGGCTGAGATTTCACTGGCAACCTATATGTTTTACCGCCTGAGTCTGGCTGCTCTGTTCATGGTAATGATTGCTTTCAAATATCGCCGGGAATTTTCGCGGCAGGTAATGATTCACGGATTGATTTTAGGTGTTCTGCTTTATACTTCATACTTTTTTCAAATGTGGGGCATCCAGCAAACATCGGCCTCGAATGCTGGTTTTATTACAGGTTTATCAGTGGTTCTGGTGCCTGTGTTTGGTTTTTTATTTTTTAAAGAAAAGACTTCTCTACAGGTTTGGAGCAGCGCTTTAATGGCCGTTGCTGGTCTGTTACTGCTTTCCGGGGCTAATCCATTTAAGTGGAATCATGGAGATTTAAAAGTTCTCATCTGCGCCATCATTTTTGCCTTTCATATTATTTTTACCGGAAAATATTCAAGAATAAATAATGTTTATTTGCTGACCTCAGTGCAATTAGTGGTCATCGCCTTTTTTTCATTTTTGGTTTTTCTTCCGCAAATGAATGCTTTGCCCATACCTTCCACCAAAAATTTGCTGATTCTGCTCTATTTAGCCCTGTTTGGTACTGTGTTCACCTTTTTGATGCAAACATCAATGCAGCGCTTTACAACCGTTGCGCGAACGGCTGTTATTTTTTCCATGGAGCCTGTTTTTGCAGCTCTGTTTGCCTATTTAGTGGCCGGTGAAACACTTTCGTTTCAGGGCTGGATTGGCGGCCTTTTTATTGTGCTGGGCATGATCAATGCTGAATTCCCTTACCATAAATTCAAATCAGTAAACTTACACTGAAATAATTCGTCTGTTTAAACCGTTCTCATGTTAAACAAAGCAAGGGCAAAGGCAGGGATGAAAAAAATTTTAGACGGACTTTACTTAATTAATTTAGATCAATCCATAAAAGGATTTAAAGGCTTTATCAGCGCCTTGCTGTTGCAAAAAAACGGCCTGAATATCCTGGTCGATCCAGGTCCTAGCTCAACCATTTTACATTTATGCTCAGCGCTAAAAAAACACGGTGTGCAACGAATCGATCTGATTTTGTTAACGCATATTCATCTTGATCACGCAGGAGGCAGCGGGCTGCTTTTAAAAAAGTCCCCTGAGACCAGAGTTATTTGTCATCCCAAAGCAATTAAACACATGGTCAATCCGGAAAAGCTCTGGGCCAGCTCTTTGCAGGTATTAGGTAATTTGGCCGAAGCCTACGGTCCGGTGACTCCCGTACCGCAGACCAATCTTGCTTTTAACAACACCATTCAATTGCAAAATTTAACCATCGAAGCTATTGAAACCCCTGGACACGCAGCACACCATCTTGTTTACAAAATCGACGACCTGCTGTTCATGGGCGAAGTTGCAGGCGTTAATGTGCCGGTAGTGAATGGCTCTTACCTGCGTATTGCCACACCACCGGTTTTTAAATACGAAATTTACAAAGATTCCCTTTTAAAAGCGGCTGCTTTAAACTGTCGACACCTCTGTTTTGGCCACTATGGCTACCGCAATGATCCGCAACTGGTTTTTAAGCAAGCATTAAATCAATTAGAAATATGGATGGACATCATCGAACAACAATTAAAAAATGGCATTACTGATGAAGATAAAATTTTAGATCTCCTTTTACAGAAAGATCCGGCCATTCAAGCCTTTTCTCAATTAGCGCCAGACATTCAGGAACGTGAACATCATTTCAGCAAAAACAGTATTAAAGGGATAATGGAATATCTAAAAGAAATTCAGGCTACCTAAGTTTGCTGTTTTTACCAAAAAATCATGAAAAAAAACTAACAAATGTCTGGTTATTACTTCTTCTCCTCCTCCACCAACTTCAATTTCTGTATTTTACCGGATTTGTTCTTGGGCAAACTTTCTCGGAACTCAAAATACTTCGGGATTTTGTAGCTGGCCAGCCGTTCGGCTAAAAAATTGCGCAATTCCTGTTCCATGTCTGGCAAGTTGTGGCCTTTTAAAACAACAAAAGCTTTTGGCGCTTCGCCTAAGGTTTCGTCAGGAACACCAACCACGGCCGCATCAGCCACCTGAGGATGCTCGTACAAAGCATCCTCAATCTCTTTGGCGCTGGCCCGGTTGCCACCAATTTTAATCATATCTTTGCTACGGCCCACCACATAAAGAAAGCCTTCTTCATCCATTACACCAATATCCCCGGTGTAATACAAACCATGTTTTAACACCTTCCGTGTTTCTTCAGGATGATTCCAGTAGCCCATCATAATGTTGGCGCCACGCGCCACAATTTCACCTTGTGTACCCGGCGGCAAGCGATTTCCCTGAGCATCAGCAATAAACAAATCTACATTAGGAATGCCTTTGCCGATGGAGCCCCATTTACGCGGCAAATCTTCAGGATCTAAATAAGAAAGCCGTGCCGAAGCTTCTGTAGCGCCGTACATGATGAAAAGCTTTGCCGGGGCAAAAACCTGGGCTACCTCTTTTTGCACGGCTGGCGCCATGGCGCCACCGGCCTGAGTAACATACCGCAAAGAATCAAACTTCATCTTACGCACATTGGAGCGGTGCAAAAGAATGCTAAATGTTGAAGGAACGCCGGAAAATCCGGTAACCTTTTGTTCTTGCATGGTTTTTAGCACCACATTTGGGAACAAAAAGCGATTGTCAACAACAACTGAACCGCCAACAAAAAAGTGTGTGTTTAATAAAGATTTTCCATAAATGTAGTAAAAAGGCAAAACAACCATCACGCGGTCTTCTGAGGTTAACTTCAGATAATCTACAATGGAGCGCGTATTGGTAACAATGTTCAGGTGCGTTAACGTGGCGCCCCGCGGCTGACCGGTGCTCCCCGAAGTGTAAACAATCGATGCCACATCTAAATCGATGATTTTTTTATCTGGTCGGCGCTGTGGAAACGAGCGAAAGATTTCCGGTAAAAATTTAATTTTAGGATCGTCTTTTGTTCCCTTTAGTTTTCCATCATTCCAGATCAGAAAGTGAATTAGATACTCTTTGTCAATCAGTGATTCCAGGCGTTTGTAAAACTTTTGCCCAATTACCAAATTTTGTACTCCACAATCCTGCAAAATGTAATCAATATTTTTAGCCGTGGCTTCTGTGTTGAGTGCTACGGTAATGGCTCCAATTTTCAGAATGGCGTAGTAGGTAATAACATATTCGACTGAATTTTCGATGTAAAATCCAACCCGGTCTCCTTTTCGAATGCCCAAATCAATAAAAAAGTGAGCCAACTGGTTGGCCTGTTTTTCAATGTATTCAAAAGTAACCCATTGATTGTTGGCGAAAAAGGCCTCTTTCTCAGGGAAGCGGTCTGCGCTATCTTCTAAAAAGGAATGAACAAATTTTGTGTAAGCCATTTTCCTGTCCTTTGTAAATTTTTAAAATAGTTATTATCGGTCTTTCAAATATTGCTTTAATTTTTTTTCTAAAATTTTCATATTGATTGGTTTCGAAAGATAATCGTCCATGCCAGCTTCCAGGCACCGATCCCGGTCTTCCTTTTGAGCATGCGCTGTCATGGCAATGATAGGCACATGTTCATTGGAATTAATTTCTTTAACGCGAATTTTCTGGGCGGCGCGTAAGCCATCCATAACCGGCATTTGAACGTCCATTAAAATTAAATCATATTTCTTTTGCTCTAACTTTTCCAGCGCTTCTTTGCCATTATTGGCAATGTCCGCCTTGTAGCCCATATTTTCGACCATTCGCTTGGCCACGCGCTGATTAATCACATTATCTTCAACCAGTAAAATATGAACTTCATCGGATTTATTACCATCATTTACCGTTGCAACCGTCTCTTCTTTCATAAAGTCAGCGGCTACTTTGGGTTTTTCATGAGTCAGGAAAATTGAAAAATCCGGCAGCTCTTCAATTTTCTGGTCTTTAACCTTGGGGAAAGTCAATTCAAATTGAAACTTGGTGCCCTCATTTTGCTGGCTTTCGACCTGAATTTTACTGCCCATCATTTCAATAAGCCGCGAGGTGATGGTCAACCCCAGGCCGGTTCCCCCATATTTTCGCGTCAATGAAGAATCGACCTGTTCAAAGGACCCATAAATTTTGTCCATCTTATCCTTCGGAATGCCAATGCCCGTATCCTGAACGACAAAAATAAGATCGACATCATCGTCCGTTTCATTCTGTTTTTTGACGTTTAAACTTACCTCTCCTTTTTCCGTAAATTTAATAGCATTACCCAACAAATTGATTAAAACCTGTCCTAGTCTGGTAGGATCTCCCACTACGTATTGAGGATTCTTTTCATCCCAATGCACCTTAAAATCCAGCCCTTTTTGTTGAGCCATAATAGTAAATGCATTGGAAATATTTTGCACCAGTCGTTTTAAATCAAATGGGATGAACTCCAGTTCCAGCTTACCCGATTCAATTTTGCTAAAATCCAGAATTTGATTAATAATTTTCAACAATTCCCGAGCCGAAAAGCGTACAGTTTGTAAAAATTCTTTTTGTGTATCGGTTAAATTATCCTGATCCATTAAATCGCTTAAACCAATAATAGCATTTAAAGGCGTACGAATTTCATGGCTCATATTGGCAATAAATTCAGACTTTGCTTTATTAGATGCTTCGGCCTGAATAATTGCTCGACGTAATCGTGTTTCAGTCTCCTTCAATTCTGTAATATCTATGGCAATCCCCAAAGCCCCTGTAATATTTCCTTTTTGGTCTTGCATGGGAGAAAACCAGAACCGGTAGAACTTATTTCCTAATTTTCGAACGCTTTCAAACGATTCCCCGGCCAACGCTCTTTTACAATCTTCTTCAATTCCTATTTTTTCTCCAATATTGCACAGGTTCAAGCCTTTTAGTGGTTTAAATTCGTTTTCTAATTCACGCAGGCCGCTGCCTTGGGCAAAGGTAATATGGCCGGTCTGATCCAGCATAAATAAAACAACCGGAGTATTATTGACAATGGAGCTTAATTTAAATTCACTTGCTTCAAGATCAGAAGCGATTTGTTTTCTGGTCTTTCTCTCATAAAATAATTGTGTTGAAATCAAAACAAGCAAGATAAAAATGGAAATAATTAAAATCCAGAACCACTTGGAAAGATACCAGGGATAATTGACCTTAACCTTAACCGTTAACAACGGGCTCCAGGCGTAACCAATTTGCCTGGCTCTGATCTGTAATTTGTACTCTCCTGCCGGTAAATTACTGATAATAAATTCCGGGGTTGTCGTTTTGGGCGACCAGCTGTCATTTGCCCCCAATAGTCGCCATTGATAAACGATACGATGTGCCGGATACATCAAAGCCGAAGCCAGTATTCTTAACGTAGATTTAAATTCAAGCCCACTGCTTAACTGCTGAGGAGTGATGCTTTGGGTTTCATTTAAAACAATATTTACTATTCTGGGTGGAGAGGTAAACTGTAAGTTAAAAGGCGTTACCTGTTGTTTGTAGATTCCATCATAAGTTCCGAAATAAATCAGGCCATCTTTGGTCACCGTTGCTGACCTGAAGGCAAATGTTTGATTTTTAAAACCAGCCAAATCATCAAAATAAATTTGCAGACTGTCAATCAGACAATAAGCGCCATGTTCGGTTCCAATCCACAATTTTCCCTGATGATCAACAGCTAGCGAACGCGCAATCCTGTTCCTATCCAATTTGATTAATTTTGCTTTCCTGTTTTTAAGTTTAATGACCCCAATATTGGAAGCCAGGTAAAGAGCAGAATCAATTGTAGAGTAGGCCAAATCATTAATTTCAACACTTTTGGATGCGTTGGTATTTAAAGGAACGCTTACATTCTTAAAAGCGTCCTGATCGAACTGGTACTCAAACAGATAGCTGGAATCTCCAACTGCGCCTACCCATAGTTTATTATTAAGTGCTTTTACCACCAACGGCCTACTCAAAATTCCTTGTTGTGCTGTATAAGTCCTGACACTTAAATCCGGGCTTATTTTGGTGACTGCCTGGTAATCTCCCTGTGTTAACCATAAATTATGGTTTTTGTCTTCTGTTATAGAAAAAATTGTATTATCATTTTTTAAGCGAAATTTTCTAATCGATTTATTATTGTAAATAAACGTTAATTCACCATTCAAATGACCAGTAACAATAGTCTTGCCAATCATTTCCAGAGAAGCAATAATGCTGCCCGGATTATACCACAGCTTTTCAATCACAGGTGGTTTATTATTCAAATCAATCTTAAACACTTTTTGTCCGTCAGTAACAGTTAATTCTCCATTTTTTTCACCTGTTAAATTTTGAACTGAATAATTGGAAAAACTTAAAATTTGTGCAAACGTAGGTTTGTAAATTAAAGCCACTCCATTATCACTAGATACCCAGAGCTGCTGGTCTTTACTCAAATAAATATCATTAATCACCTTTAATTTTAGAATATCCAAATGCTTTAGTCTGCTTGTTTTTTGCCAGTTTCGGGCATAAAAAAGTCCCTGCCCGGCGCTTCCCACCCAAAGTGTACCCTGGTCACTAACAGCCAGGCTTTGCACCCGATTTAAAGCAAAAAGTTTTCTTAAAGATATTTGCCTGGACTGACAGACCATAACCTCGTAAACACCGTCAGATGTACCCAGTAAAGCCTTTTGGTCATCCACTTTTAACAGTGTGTTAATCGCCCAGCACCTGGGACGTCCTTTGATTACAACAGGTTTAAATGTGTCCGATTTTTTATCGTAAAAATAGGCATACCCGGTTTGAGAAAAAACAAACAAATCATGAGTTGCATTTTCCCAAAAGAAAAAAGATTTCAGGTAACTACCCGATTCAGTAATATCAGGGAAAATGTGTCGTTTGAAAGTGTTGCCAGAAATCAATCGAACAATTGAATAAGGTTCAGCAATCCAAATAGTTTGGTTTTGATCTTGATAAATGGTTTTCGGATAGAAAACGGCGCTATCTGTGATGATATGATTTCCTTTTAAAAAAATCTCTGGTTTTGCAAGATTTGATTCCTGGATGATGCGTACAATTCCAAAATCGGTACAAACAAATATTTCTTTATCAGAAATTGGTAAAATATGCTTTACATAGTTACTGGGTAATTCGTCTGCCAAAATCTTGAAACGAACACCGTCAAAGCGCGCCAACCCGCCATCGGTTGCAATCCAGATAAATCCGATTTCATCCTGAACCACCTGCTTAATTAAATCTGAAGGCAATCCGTCTTCATAGTTGTAATATTGTACAGCCCAATTTTCAGCAAAAGAAAAATTTGTAAAAAAATAAATAAAAAAAATGGCCAATAATTTTTTCATTGGATTAACCTGAAAATTATTTTGCACTCCTATCATTTATCGGCCACCTTTACCTTTTATTTAGCGTATTTCTACATTGTGCTTAAATTACTACACGCAAAGAAAACCCGCCAAATTGTGGCAAAATTTTGGCGCTGAGTAAAACCTATTTCCTTCCACTTCAATTAAGATAGAAATTTATAATGTAGCACAACGCTTTGAGCTGTTTGGCAAAAAAGCCCTAAAATGAAGTTTGATCTGGGAAAATGATAATCTGAAATTAAATGATTAGTAAATTCTCAGCAATTGACAGATTGATGGTTTGTAAACTGCAACTGGGATTAACCCTGGTAGCCCATTTAACATTCAAAACTCAAAATTTAAAATTCCTTTAGCATTAGGTGTATTTAGTGGCTAAAAATTTTGACCATTCAATATAAACCGTTGAAAAAATCGGGGATTCTCCAAACCTGTCAACATAGGGATTCCTGCCTGCGGGGGAATGACAGGCCTGCGCGGGAATGACATTCTTAATGATTTTTTCAAAGGTTTCCAATAAAGATTTGAATTACTTATCTTATAGAAGTAAGTTTAGCATCTTTAATTAAAGAAAATGAAAGGTTAAAGATGCAAAAAATTCGCATTGCGCACAGCCCCGATTCTGACGATGCTTTTATGTTCTACGCACTGGCTAAAGGAAAAATTGACACTAACGGTTTTGAATTTGAACACATTTTGAAGGATATTCAAACCTTAAATGAAAAAGCGCTACAAGGCGCTTACGAAGTTTCAGCTATTTCCATCCATGCCTACCCTAAGGTTGCCGATAAATATGTTTTGTTGCCAACAGGAAGTTCCATGGGCGACAAATATGGGCCTATGATTGTAAGCCTCAAAAACTATACCAGAGATGAATTAAAAAATCTGGTTATTGCCGTACCAGGCGAAATGACGACCGCTTTTCTGACTTTAAAATTGTATTTGCCCGAAGTTCAGCACCAGGTTGTACCATTCGATCAGATTATTTCTGCTATTTTAGACAAAAAATTTGAGGCAGGTTTAATCATTCACGAAGGCCAGTTAACCTATTCAGAAAAAGGTTTGAACAAAATCGTTGATTTAGGAGAATGGTGGTTTGCTGAAACAGGTTTACCTTTGCCCTTAGGCGGTAATGTTATTCGAAAAGATTTGGGCACGGAAACCATGAAGAAGGTTTCTCGACTAATTCGTCAAAGCATTCAGTACTCTTTGGATCACCGTCAGGAAGCGTTGGAATATGCGCTGCAATTTGCAGGCGAAATGGATCCCAAATTGGCTGACCGCTTTGTGGGAATGTACGTAAACCACTGGACGTTAGATTATAGTGAAGTAGGAAGAAGAGCAGTTCGAATGTTGCTTGAAAAAGGTTACGAGGCAGGAATTATAAAAAATAAAGTAGAAGTGGAATTTTTAGAAGATTAAAAAGGCGGATTTAAATCCGCCTTTTTTATTTAGCACGTCTATTGTTCTTTATCTGGTGTTTCTTCTTTTTTAGACTTTTTCTTTTCCAACTTGAGTTTTCTTTCTTTTAACAGTTTCTCATATTCCGCCGGATGGTGATGTTTCAATTCTTCCAACGAAATTTTACCGTCAATCCAGGTGATGTTCATTGGATAAACATCCGGATGGTAAATGACAAAGAACCAATGCCAGATTAGGATCGCCAGCGAGGCCAGCCAGGCTTCGTAATAGTGCACGACTTCGGCCGCTTCAAAAAACCAATTGGGTAAATAGCGGGCGAATATTTCAGGGAACCAGAGCATAAAACCGGTTACCCCCATAATGATTACCCCCCAGATGAGGGCCAGATATTCCGCTTTTTCACCATAATCAAAGTGGTCGAATTTGGGTTTTTCTTTGCTAAGCCCCAAATGGAATTTGATGTTCTGCAGCAAGTCCAACAGATCTTTTGGCGTGGGCAACATGGCCACAAATTCTTCGCGTCCTTTGGCAGAAAAAATGAAATAAGCGACCTGAATCAATGAAATTGTCAGCATAACCACTGCTGCAATACGATGTAAGGTACTTCTTACCACTTCATCCATGCCTAAAGAATAAAGCAGGCGTACCCAATAAGCATCCGGAAACTTTAGCGCAAAACCCGTGACCACCAAAGTGCCAAAACTTAGAATCAACAACAAATGTTGGTAAACTTCAAACGATTGAAAGCGAGGCACCAGCTCGCTGTATTTTTTGGCCCTGCGTTTTTGCCGAATATGGTAAACAACAATCATCAAATTATGCAGAAACATGCCGCCAATGACTAAAATAATCATCCACTTGTAAAATATTCTCAATAAGTAGGCGACATAATTTCGTTCTTTTAAGCCAATTGGGTGTACTTCGATTTTGGCAAATTCCGACGTAACATTCTGATGGCATTGACCACAAGTTTTGACCATATTTTTGGGGTTGGTTGTAGCCAACGAATCTTCGGATTCACGGATGGCATGCTGCTCGTGGCAACTGGTGCAGGTGGCCGCCCTGGGCGAACCTTTCAACACAGCCAGTCCGTGATAAGTTCGAAAGTAAGAGTCAAAACGCCGATAATCAAGGCCAAAACGGCTCATCAACTGTTCCGAAGCATGACAGCCCTGACAAACCTTTGTGGCTTCTAATTCTGATTTGCCAAATGGGCTTGTTTTGGTGTAGCCCTTAATATCATGTTCGCCATGGCAATCCGTACAATTGGGCGACTCGTGATGGCCACGCTTCAATGATTTCCAGTGCACGCTTTGTTGGTAATCCTCTGCTTCCTGATCATGACAGGTTCCACAGGTTTCAGGGATGTTCAATTCACTCAAATTCGATTGCGGATCTACAGTGGGACGGATGTCATGACTGCCATGACAGGTAATACAGGTGGCTACTGTTGCTTCAGGGTCTTCCGCAAAAATTTTACCATGCACACTTTGGGCATAAAGTTGCACCGGATCCATCTTTCTTAAGCCAAATTGCCGCATGACTTCTGTATTGGAATGACAATCGGCACAGGTCTTTAAAAGATTTTTTCCATAAACTTTGGAATTTTCATCATCAACCGGAAGGATGTCATGTTTGCCATGGCAATCCCAGCAGGTAGCGGCAATTTGAATGCCCTCTTTTCTGCCCAGTCCGTGAATGCTTTGTTCATATTCATCGTAAACATCTTCGTGGCAATTTTGGCAAGTTGGCTCCCCGATGGGTAAGTCATCCGGATGATCTTCGGTAACCGCGTGACAATCCACGCAGGCCAAATCTTCATGAACCGATCCGGCAAAATGGGTTGAATCAATAAATAGCGAAACTTCTACCGAATCATTTATTATACGTATCAACTCCGGATCAGAGTGGCACTCCATGCAATATTCATTTTCCATTTGTGCAGCTAGGGCTCCGGCAAACAGAAGAACAATCCACAAGCAGAAAAATCTTTTCAAAATCATTAAATTCTTCCCCCGAAAATTTGAGTTAGCTTCCTATATGACAATTAGCACAAGGTGTCGCCTGTTCGTTTTGCCCTTCATGGCAATTGTTGCAAGTTAATTGACCGGCGTTTTGTTTGACAAACGCGCCATGATTTTTATCGCTTTTAAAATCAATCCAGTAATCGGGATGTGGATAGCTAATGGGGCGAGTTTGTTTTAAATGGCACTGTACACAAAAGCTCTGGTTATCCGAAAGTTTCTGCCCATGACACGAAACACAGCTAACTGTGCCAGTGGCTATCACTTTATTGGCATGGAATTCGCTGGACTGAACATCGGTCCAATCCTCCGGGTGGGCCTTATTTTCTACAGGAGTTTCTAACTTGGCACAGGCCAGCGCCAAAAGTACCATGCCCAGTAAAATTAATAGTTTTTTCATCCGTCTATTCCCTATTTTTTACCATCTGTTATTTTCCATGACAGGTCATGCACACCACATCGGCGTAAGCGTCGTTGTGGCAGCTTAAGCAATTGTCAAAATCAATCTGAGCTTCGCGTGCATGTTCGCCGCCATCCCCGGCAATACGATTTGACCAGGTTGGCAGGGCATGATTTTTAGGCATTACGTGCTGGCTGCGATGGCAATCCACACAAAAAGCCTGTTCCTGATGGCAGGTCAAACAATTCTCCTTATTGCCTTTAGCCATCAAACTATGCGTAAACCGGTAATTCAAAGGATGTACCTGCCGGTCCAGATTATCGCCCTCGTGGCAGTCGGCGCAATAATTTTGCTGGTGGCAATGATCGCAGGATTCGACAGACAGCTGTTGAATCTGGCCATGGTCTTTACGCCAATTAAGCTGATGGCTGGCCGGCAAAAAATTTAAACTCGCTTCATGACAGGTCAGACATTTAACCTTGCTTTCCACCACATCAGCGCCTGCATGACAGGTGTTACATTTTTCTTTGGCCGGCAGATGAAAGGCTTTGCTGTCTTCTGCCACTTCCACTCCCTTGTGACAGACCAGACAATTAGCGCCCTCTTCATCCACATGCTTTTTGTGTGGAAAACGGCTTTTAAACCCTTCCACGCGCCGGGCAATAGCCGGTTCATCCGGATTGGTGTGGCAAGTGGCGCAGGGTGTTTCGTCTTCATCATGACAGTTGTAGCAGGTCTGCATTTCAGGCATTAAAACATCCTGCTGGTTCATGCTTTCTGTTGCCTTGCCATGGCATTCCAGACAGCCAATTTCCTGTTCCTGAACATGAAATTTGTGCGAAAAAATAATCTGGTCTTGCTGAGCCAGAGCTAATGAAATGAACAGGAACAAAACAAGCGGTAAAATTATTTTCATCTTTTGCATGACATCCACCTTTGTTACCAGACAAAACTAATATGGTTTAAAATACGTTGATCCGATTTGTAATCTGCATTTTGCAACCATTGATATTCCAATTGAACATTCCAGTGATCAGAAAACTGGTAATTTAAACCAATTGCATTGGCCAACTGACTATCGTAATCATAACGTTCTTCAAAGCGGTAGCGCGAATAATCGACACTCAAATTGAGCAACAGATTTTTCATCAGCTGATAGCGATAGTCGAATAGAGCGCCTAACTGATTACCAAGATCGCCTGTTTCGTAAACCAGACCAAGACTGCCACAACGATTGGAAACCATGGCAATAAACCGATTGCCATAGCCTTCGTCTAACTGCACGCCCTGCATGGTGCCGTTTAAAGCCCATCGATCATTTAACTGGTAAATCAGACTAAAACCGCTCAACAAATAGCGCTTAACTTCAAAAATTTGAAAATAGGAGTTGTTGTAAATTTGAGGATATTGTTGTTTTACGTAAGCGTTTACTAAAAATTTGGAATTGAACTGATAACGGCCGGAGAGATACAGGCGATGGAAACGGCTGTTCACTAAATCGTAATGCGCCTGCATCAGCAATAACAGATTTTTCAAAATATTATTGCTGAGATTGATGCCAGCCAGCTGCCATTGAGTTTCGCTCTGGTAATTTTTTTGCAAATAGACCAGGCTGGCGCTACTGTTAAACAAATTTTTAAATTTCAATTGGCTACCAAAAACCGCGGCTTCGTCAAAGGCGTAAACTTTGGCTGCTCTTAACAAGTGGCTTTCCACACCGCCGTAAACTTGCCAGCTTAACCAGTTTAAAGGCTTAAGCGTCAAATTCAGGCCGTCCAGGCTGCCCAAAACCACTCCAGGGTGTAAAAACTGCCTTCCGATTTCCAGATCAATCATATTAAATAAATTTCTTTTGGAAATAGACAATCGATAGGCTTTAAAGCGTTTTAAGTCACCCAGGTCCGAATCGGCTAAATCGGTTAATGCCCGTCCAGCAAGATGCAATTGCCAGCCGCCTAACTGGTTAAAGGTCGCATCCGTTCGCAGGGTCTGGTACAGACGCGTGTGAAGTTCAGTGTCATCGGAACCAGGAGCTTTTGGAGCGCTATAAGCGTAAACCGAATTGCGCACAAATCCGTTAAACTGAACAGATTGTGCCGCTAACAGACTACTCATTAACAAAAGAAGGCAAATTCCTATAATACACTTTTTCATGGCCATCTCTCACTTTTTTTCGTTTAAAAGTAAAGAGCGAATCTCAAAAGACTCGCTCTTTTTTTTCAAATTGGCATTAGTCGGTAAAAACGGGTTCGTTGGCTTCTAATTCAGCATTGAGATAAGTGGAATCCACATCCGTCTTTTTGAGTAACACCTCATCAAACTGCCCGTGACAGTTTGCCCCGCACCAGGCCGTACCCGTTGTGTCGGTCAAAAAGGTCCAACGCTGAATGTTATGTGGTGTAGCGTATTTCCAGGTTGGTGCCGCTTTAAAAGTAGACAATGAAATAGAACCTCCCCAATTGTCGTAAGTGTCCGGCGCAATTGGAATATGACGTACCAGAGCGTAATCCGTAGTCCTGAACGAGCTGGTATTTTTCAAATAGTTTTTACCAATCTTAAAAGTTGGATAAGAAGAACCGGTAATCCCTTTACCCACATGACAGCCATTACAACTTTTGTAAGTTTGCGAATGACAAACCTGGCACTGCAGGGTAGTGCTGCCCTGAACGTGGGTTTTATGGTAATTGTTCTCCGTGTTGGCATCCAATACATCGGCATGGCAATCAGTACATTGCGGCACAAAATCTGGATTTTCCACCAGACGATAGGTGTAAGCATTGCCGTCACCATGCATTTCGTCGGCCGCATGACAGGCACTACAGTTCATGCCTTTGTTGTAATGGACGTCGGCTTCTTTAACGTGTTCATAACCTGTCTGACCTTTGTGAGAGCCACGGAATTCTTCGCCTACACGAGATCCATGACAGGCCGTACAATTGTTTACCAGACTTGGTGTGCGGTAAAATTGATGAGCGCGTTCCAGACCGCTGTTCACGGAAACCGGACGAATGACATGGCACTGTCCGCAACCGGCATGGCATTTAGCACAATCTTTGCCAAACCCTGCTTTCATATTAGAATCAGTGCTCAGTTCCTGCCCACCGGCACGCACCTTGAATCTTTCAAAATAACCATTTTGCGTGTAATGCAGGGATGTTTTAAACTTTGAGGTAATGTCTGAATGACAGGCGCTGCAATACACTTCAAACTGCTCGCTGGGTAAGGCCACAAAATCAGCCTCCGCAGCATGCGCATCTTTTTTGGCTTCTTTGGTTAAAGGCGTGTTAGGATTACCCCCATGGCAGGAGATACAGGCCAACTGGCCATGCACACTGTTCAGAAAATTCTCTGATACCAGCACGCGTTCCGCAGGCCCCAACGGGGCCACAGCGCCGCCTCAGCCTTCGCCCGCTTCGCCGCCGCCATTCTCCAGGGGTTCCGCTACCTGTTCCAGCAAACCCTTGTTGGTATGGCAGGCCACGCAACTGCTCTGCTGGGTTGCTTCGTAAATACCTTCCTTTTGTGCAATGTCCGTCTTCTTTTCCTGACAGGAGAAAAGAACCATAAAGATCGCCAAAAACGGGATTAATACAAGTTTTTTCACGGCATTTCTCCAATTAGTTGAAACCGTTTTATAAAATACAAGCAGGCCGGATGATTCGCAAGCATCCGACCTACTTTTTTTATGAAAAATATTTCACATTCAGTTTATTGCTCAAGCTGATAATCATGAGCATCAACATCTTCGCTAAAGGCGTTCACAGCACGTACATTCTGATCTTTGGTCCAGCTCATGATACCAAATTTTAAGTTAAGAGCATCGTAACCTAAAATATTTAACACCGTACAGGCGATTTGACCTGTATGACCGGTATAACAATAAGTTACTACCTGACGATTCGGATCGATCTTTTTCAGGTTTTCAATTTTTGCGATCTCTTTCCAACTAATATTGATCGCGCCAGGAATGTGGCCAATAGCATAATGTTCAGCCTTACGTACACTAACAATAACCGGATCATTTGCCGTATTGCCGTCATTCAGATTATCAAACAAGGCCTGTGCTGTAATAACCGGAGCATGATTGGAGACATATTGATCAGCAGCAGCCTTCAAAACGGTCATGGCGTCTTCTGAATCGATATAATTGGGATCGGGTAAATCATAGGTGCTGGTTTGAGGCACCTCAGTTGTTACAGTAAAATCATGCGCATCAGTTTCTTCACTAAAAGCGCTGGATACACGTACATTGGCATCTTTTGTCCAAGACATGATGCCCCATTTCATATTTGACACATCATAGCCTAAAAGTTTTAAAACAGTAGCGCCAATTTGTCCTGTGTGGCCGGTGTAGCAGTAGGTCACAATGTGTTTATCGGTCGGTATCTTCTTCAAATTATCTTCTTTAGCGATCTGGGTCCAGGGGATATTAATGGCGCCAGGAATATGCCCCAGAGCATAATGTTCGGCATTACGTACACTAACTACAAAATGATTGGCCAGATCATCATGCAAGGCCTGAGCAGAAATCACCGGATTACTCCAGCCTGAAATCGCTTCATCTACCACTGGTTGGATAACTTCAAAATTACTCTTCTTTTCTTTCTCGTCATTATCATTGGAAGAAGAACAAGAGAACAAAAAAGCCAGACCTAAAATAAGACTTAAAATAGTTAAATACCTGCGCAACATTACGTTACTCCTTACTTAGTTAAACTAAACATTTAATTTTTGTTTAAATTTTCACAAACAATGTTGCAATTTGCGTACCATATTTTTTAGAACCACTTAACTGTTGTTTTTTCTATGATTTACATCAATTGCAAATTCGCACCCTCTTTCAT
>JAGHBR010000343.1 GCA_021160885.1 Caldisericaceae bacterium | reverse complement strand
CAATTTCTTTATTTTCAGAACTACTGCTATTTTTGTTACAAAACACAATTAGCAACGAAAAAACGGTTAAAATAAGACAAATCTTTAAAAAATTAAAAAATTGGCGAAATTTTGACGATAGTTCTTTTGGCATGGCACGACATCGGTTAAATTTAACATTGGAACAAATTTACAAATGATTTGCCAAAGATACGAATTTTTTTGTTTGGAGAATAAATTTGATAGTTAATGAATTAATTTTTATGCTTTTGAGAATTAAGTAGAAAACAGGGCAGAATGAATTCAAGCACCGTACAAAAAATATTAATTGTTGAAGATCACAAAGACATGCTCATGATCCTCCATCGTTTTTTAGAAGAGGATCACTTTGTGGTTTTCGACAGCGAAAATGCAGAAAATGGTTTAAAAATCTTGGAGCAGGAGAACCCCGATCTTGTTCTACTCGATTTAATGCTGCCAGGAATGTCCGGTTTGGAAGCATTAAAAATCATTAAAAATTCAAATGAATCCGGCTCTTATACGCCGGTGATTATCATCTCGGCCAAAAGCGCCACCGAAGATATTATCACAGGCCTGGAATTAGGCGCCGATGATTACCTGACCAAACCTTTTAATTTAGATGAACTAAAAGCCAGAATCGACACAGCTCTGCGCATTAAAAATCTGAATGATAATTTAAGAAAAAAAACCTTGGAATTAGAACAGGCTAATAAACAAATCAATCAGCTCTACCAACAATTATTGGAAAAAAATCAGGAATTAAGGCGCAATGTTTTTAATCTGAATTCCTTATTCGAAATATCCCTTGAACTCAGTTCCATCCTGGAATTTGACCGTTTGGTAAATTCTAGTTTACTTACACTGGTCGGACAATTTTCGTGCAAGAATGCACTTTTTCTGCTAACCTCCAAAGTCAAGCCAGATTTGCTTGAGCCCGTTAATTCAAAGGGCTTTCATCAAAAAGAATTGGAGCGATTTGCCATTCATCGTTCTGATCCATTAATAGAGAGTCTGAGTAAAAATTCTGTGGCTAAATCCATCTCTGCTCTGCATCTTGAATTAAAAAATCGTTCATCTGCTCTGGATCGGTTAAAAAATCTCGGGCTGGAATTCGTTACGCCCATCATGGTGCGCAATCGGTTGGAAGGTTTGATCGCTCTGGGGCAACGACTTTCAGGTCGCAGCCTGGATCGCACTGAATGGGAACATCTGGGAATTTTGAGCAATATTATTTCCATCTCCATCGCTAATTCTTTGCTTTACAACGAAATTAAACAACTTTCTTACACTGATGGCATGACCGGCTTGCACAATTTTCGTTATTTTAAATTACGTTTAAACGAAGAAGTTGTGCGGCACAAACGTATGAAGACCGATCTATCGCTGCTCATTTTAGATGTGGATCATTTTAAAAACTACAACGATACCTTAGGTCATCCGGCCGGTGATGAAGTTTTAAAGAAATTTGCTCAAATTTTGCGTCAGACGGCTCGTGAAAACGATATTGTCGCACGTTACGGTGGTGAAGAATTTGCCGTCATTTTACCTGGCACCACCAAAGCCGGTGCCGTTATCGTTGCCGAACGTCTCCGGCAGGCAATCGAAAACACCTATTTCCCTCATGAAGAAATTCAACCTTTAGGCAAGGTAACCGTTAGCGTGGGCCTGGCCACCATGCCCAAAGATGCTTCCACAGCTGAAGAGTTAACGCAAAAAGCAGACGCTGCCCTTTATTATGCCAAGCGTCATGGTCGGAACCAAGTTAAAGCATTTGATGACAAAGTAGCCAGGGAAATTCTTCAATGAAAATCGGGATTACTTGTTACCCTACGTATGGCGGTAGCGGTATTGTGGCTACAGAATTGGGGATTTATTTAGCGCGTGCAGGGCATGAAGTGCATTTTATTTCTTACGCCATTCCTTTTCGACTAAATCGTTATCAGGACAATCTTTTTTTTCATGAGGTAGAAGTATTAGACTATCCGGTTTTCCAATATCCTCCATATTCATTGGCGCTGGCTTCAAAGCTGGTAGAAGTGGCGGAATTTGCTGATCTGGAGCTGATTCATGCCCATTACGCTATTCCTCACGCAACCAGCGCCTGCCTGGCTAAACAGATTTTGGAGCGTGACAAACTAAGAGTCGTGACCACCCTACACGGTACCGATATTACCCTGGTAGGGCAACACCCCTCCTTTAAACGCACGGTTCAATTTTCAATTAATCACAGCAATGGGGTAACAGCCGTCAGCGAATATCTGGCCAGAGAAACCTATCTGGCCTTTTCTATTGAAAAAGAAATTTCGGTGATTCCCAATTTTATTCCGACCAGTTTTTTAAAGTTACAAGATAAGCCGGTAAAGGTAAGAAATTTAAAAGCAAATGATAAATTGACTATTTGCCACATTTCAAATTTCAGACCGCTCAAACGCGTTAAAGATATTGTGCAGATTGTTGAACGATTAAAAAATCGCTTCCCTGTTCACGTTCTCATGGTTGGCGATGGCCCGGAAAGGTCAATCATGGAACATCTTGTTCACGAAAAAGGCCTTGCCAAACTGTTCACTTTTCTGGGCAAGCAAGATTCGGTTATTGACATACTGGAAAAATCGGATCTGTTTTTATTACCCAGCGGTGATGAGAGCTTCGGCCTGGCAGCACTGGAAGCCATGGCCTGCGGAGTTCCCTGTATTACTTCCGATGCTGGAGGCTTACCAGAAGTAAACATCGATGGGGAAACAAGCTTTGTGGTGTCTGTTGGCCAGATAGATCAATATATCCAGTCCATCAGTTTGTTGCATTCCGATGAAGCGCTTCGTCTTCAGTTTGCGAAAAATGCCAAGGAACATGCTTTTAAAAATTTCCATCCAGACATCATCACGCCCCAATATTTAGCCTTTTACCAAAAAGTTTTGAAAGCGGAGTGAGCCATTAATGGCAGAAATGATTAAAACAAAAGCGCTGGTCATCCATTCCATCCGCTGGCACGAAACCAGCAAAATTGTAACACTTTTCAGCCGAGAATTTGGATTGATCAAGGCGATTGCACGGGGCGTATTCCGCAAAAATAGTCCGCTGGCCGGGCGTCTGGAAACACTTAATTTAATCCTGGCGATTATTTCTTTTAAAGAGACGCGTGAATTACAGATCATAACGACTGCCGATCTGCTGGAAAGCTTTCCATCAATTAAAAGCGATTGGCAACGATTACCTTACGCTCTTGCCATTCTGGAGCTCATTCAAAAAGTCATTCACCCGGCACACAAAGATAAAGTTTTTTTTGATTTTGTGGTACAAATGATCCGCGCCATTTCTCTGACGAAAACTCCTTTAGTTGTGTTATGGTATTTTCTATTAAAGCTTTCATCCTACCTTGGCTTTAAACCTGATCTGGATCAATGTTCTATTTGCCAGAAAAAGAATTTTAAAGATGGCGTCTTTTTTATTTTGCAAAAAGGGGGATTGGTCTGCATGGATTGTGCGAATCAGGCTTTACACCAATTGAAATTGACTGAATATGATCTGAGCTTTTTACAAAAGTTACAAACATTCCCTTACAAAAAAATACATGAATTAGACACCAAATTTGGTTTTTCCGTTGATTTCACCACAATGCTGTTACAATATTTGAATGTACACCTCGGCCATCCATTGCGTCTGGAATCTTTGAAGATGATTCTGTAAACCAATTTCAGGATTTAACAAATGTTGAATCTTGAATTATTTTATTTTCTTTCATAAAAATTTTTTAGTGTTTTTGGCCTAAATCCATTATATTTGGCACTTAATTCAGAACGATTAAAATTTAATGAGGAGGTTCTGTGGCTGACAAAAATACGAACAAGGTGATGGATAAACTGGTGTCGCTGGCTAAACGTCGTGGATTTATTTTTCAAAGTAGTGAAATTTATGGTGGAATCAATTCCTGTTACGATTATGGCCCGTTGGGTGTAGAAATGAAAAAAAATATTAAAGAACTGTGGTGGAAATCCATGGTGTACGAACGGGACGACATTGAAGGTCTGGACGCCAGCATTCTAATGCATCCTAAAGTGTGGGAAGCTTCAGGACATATGGCCGGTTTTTCTGATCCTCTGGTCGATTGTAAAGTGTGTAAGTCACGTTTTCGCGCGGACCAGATTGATCTTGAAAAGCCCTGTCCAGTTTGTGGCAATCGTGATTCTTTTACAGAAATCCGACAATTTAATTTAATGTTTAAAACTTTTATGGGCCCGGTAGAAGATTCAGCACACGTTGTATTTTTACGTCCAGAAACCGCACAGGGCATTTACGTAAACTTTCACAATGTACGCGAAGCAGCCCGCCGCAAATTGCCTTTTGGCATTGCTCAAATCGGTAAGGCTTTTCGTAATGAAATTACGCCGGGTAATTTCATTTTTCGCACACGCGAATTCGAGCAGATGGAAATGCAGTATTTTGTAAAACCGGGCGAAGACGAAAAATGGTTCGAATACTGGAAAGAAAAACGCATGCAATGGTACCAGCGGCTTGGTCTGCAAAAAGACAAACTTCGCTTCCATGAACATGCGCCTGACGAACTGGCCCACTACGCCAAAGCCGCCTTCGACATCGAATACGAATTCCCCTTTGGCTGGAACGAGATTGAAGGCATTCACAACCGAACCGATTTTGATTTAAGTCGCCATCAGGAATTCTCCGGGAAAGATCTGCGCTATTTTGATGATCAAACTAAAGAGCGTTTCATCCCTTACATCATCGAAACCTCAATTGGTTGTGACCGTACCCTACTCACCTGTCTGGTTGATGCTTACACCGAAGAAGAGGAACGTGTAGTCTTAAAATTATCTCCAGCCATTGCACCCATCAAAGCTGCCGTCTTGCCTCTGGTTAAGCGAGATGGCATGCCGGAAATTGCTAAAAAAATTGTGGATGAAATTCGCGGCGATTACCGTATTTTTTACGATGAAGCCGGTTCTATCGGCCGCCGCTACCGTCGGATGGATGAAGCCGGTACGCCCTTTTGCATTACCGTTGACTCACAGACACTGGAAGACAAAACTGTTACAGTCCGCGAAAGGGATACCATGGCGCAGGAGCGCGTACACATCAACGAAATTAAAACCTATCTTGATGAAAAATTAAAAGCCTGACTCGTGAAAATCGAGATCTTAGTTCCGGCTTTTTTATTCTAAAGTTTTTTTATTTTAAGGTCGATTTAAAATTTATTGAAAAGAATTTTTGGATTGATTTTTTCGGCCAGATAAATTTCTTAATTTAAT
>JAGHBR010000118.1 GCA_021160885.1 Caldisericaceae bacterium | reverse complement strand
TTCAACCCCTGTTTGATCGCAAGTGTGGCCTCGAATCCGGTTGCCACTCGCCTTCGGACCAACCGTCCAGTACCAATCGCTTAACCTATTCCATTCTGGTAACCAAATCTTTACTGTTGGATTTTACTTTAAGTAAAACGGGTGAAAAATTAATCGACTTAAATATTCATCGGAAAAATCCGGATATTGCGCCTCTTTATTTGATTCTATCTGTAGGCTATCCGAATGAACAAGAAGACTTGATGCCGCCCATTCCCCGGGAACCGCTAAACCAGAATCAATTAAACGGCATTCTGCAATGGATCAGAGAGGGCTGCCCCGATTAATCTGTTTCTGTTTTAATTACAAATTTTTTAAAGATTTTAATCTTCAAAGGCGCAGGCACCTGAAATTTGGGAATTGGGGTTAAAATATTAGCCTGTGCGTACATCCCCCTATTTAAAATGATATCGATTTGATTTTCTCCTGCTTTTAAAAATGGACCAAGCTTAAACCTAAAGGGCGGATACCAGCGGCTGGCCACCTTCTTATCATTTATTCTAACCTCACACTTGTGTTGTAAGGTATTTAGTTCAAGAAAATATTCATAATCCGGACGATATTGTTTAAGCATAAATGAATTTCGCAGTTTGATTAAGGAAATTTCCGGTGTGAGTAGGCTTTCTATATCATTCAGGTGAATTACCTTTTTAAAAGCAGGGGCTTCCAGAATCCAATGGTCATCGGGTAAAATTACAGGTTCTGGGATTTCAGTAATCATCAGGGCGCTTGAAATTTGTTTTTTATGATTTTCCAGCAAAATATCGACCGGACCTAATTGCTCTGGGAGTAGGTAAATAATAAAGCTATTCTGCTGGGAAACCTCTAAAATAAATTCATTTACGCTGCAAAAAGCTAAATGCCAATGCTTCAGCTGCCCCATGTTTTTGGGCAGGATGATTAATTTGCTCTCCCAGGGAGCAAAGCGCAGGGGGATTTCCAATTGATCGGAGAAATGATTCCAGTAGTAAACAGGAATTTGTTTTTTCTCAGAAAAGTCCCAAAAAAACGGTTGTGTCACTATTTTAGATTTTAACAGGGCTTCGTTGTTCTGATCTGAAAGAAGGTTGGTTAAAAATACAAAAAAGGAATTTTGTGTTTCTTTGATTCTGGTTAAAATATTTTCACCCTCCAGATAAATGGCGTTTTTTTGCAGATAAAACGAAAGAAAAGTGGTTAGTTCACTTAATTTAGGAATAAAATAACCCCGGCCTTCCGAGTCGTCCTGTACAAATGAAATACTGGTTAATTTTTCATCATTGATCCAGAGTTGGCTTTTGAGCTTTTTGAATTTTTTTTGTTTTTCTTTAACCTCAGCTTTTTCTGGCAAATAACAAAGAGCGGCAAGGTGTCCGCCATTTTTAAAGTAAACAAAAAGTTTTTTTAAGACGCGGTAAGGAATATTATGAATAGCCGGTAACAGAATGAGGTCAAATGGCTGTTTATTGAACAGAATTTTCTTTTGGTCAATTTTACAAGATGTGTCAGAAACAAAATGATCAAAACTTATCAATTCAAACGGAACACCAGCTTTGGCCAGTACTTCAATACTCTTGTAATAATTGGTTTTATCTAAATCAAGAGAAGGAATTAAGAGCAAAATCCGTGTAGCAGGGATTCCTTTATCCAAAAAATGCACCAGTTGGTTGAGGTAATCGCTTTTTAACTGAAAATTCTCGACATCGGGAATGGCGTTAACATGTGGAAGTTCGATATTTAACCAGAATTTTGTAGCGCCTGCCTGGGTCAGAACATCAAAATAAAATTTCTGCTCGACAATGGAAAATCCCGGTTTAATCAATGACGAAAACAGCAGGGAGATTTTATCCTGATTATTGGCAAACGCTTCCGAGGCCATTTGTTTTAAAGCGCTGAAACTTTGCCAAAAATAAGGAGCTTCTAAATTAAATTTTTTATGGTTAATATCTAAAATGTATTGTTGATCGGCTGCTAAAACATGCACCAGTGGCGCGTCAGCATTCAATACGTATTGCACTTTAGAGGAAATAACTTTTAAGCGGGATTTTAAAACAGAAGTAAAAAATCTTTTAAAAACAATTTTAATAAAAAAATTGTCAAGCTGAGCGCTGGATTTGTAGTAATAATAGGCAATTGTCTTTTTAATTCCATTGAGCACCTTTTCTAAAGTCGGTGTGTAATGAACGCGATTAATGGTTTGCGAAATATCAAACATCTTATCCAGCGGATAGACAATACTTTCCGCATGGAAGGGCAATCGCTGCAGGCTTAATTTAAAGTGCTTTTGCAGGGCCGCTAAGGCTGAAGAATCGAAATAGTTGATATGAAAAGGCTGCGCCGCATTATCGCAAATATAATAACTTCGCAGCACAACTATCGCCTCTTCATTTTCAGTAACCGGGCAATTGTCTATTTTTCCGGTTTGCCTGTTAAAACGATCAGTAATTTCTCTCACCTGCAGGTCGATATCACCATTATCTGAATTTCGGATTAAAAAGATGGAATGAACATCTTCCGGCTGCGGGATCTGAATCTCTTCGATTTTATTTTCTTTGTTTAATGAATAAATTTCCGGTGTTTGCCCCCAAAAATGAAAAACAGGAAAACCCAATATTTGGTGGCGCTTGAAATATTGCTTGTTGCAAAATAAGGAATTTAACAGATACTTTCGGGATTTCCCCGGATCAATTGAAAAAAATTGATTCAGATCAGGAAAAAACAGTACCGAAACTTTGAAATCGTTAAAAATTTTAATTAAAGACAGGTCTTCTTTAAACAGGCGTTCCAATACGCTTAAAGGACAGGATAGTAAGATTTCCTTGACGCCCAATTGGTTTAAATGTTTTAAAAATTGTCCGAAGGAATCGGATTTTATGGTATTGTCAAGAATGATTCTGGCGGCTAAAAAGTCTTGCGCTTCAGCATCCGTTTGAAATAACAAGGGCGTTTTTAATTCCATTGCACAGAGCCTTTTGATTTTTTAGGCTTGAAATTATTTAAAATTTTAAAT
>JAGHBR010000210.1 GCA_021160885.1 Caldisericaceae bacterium | reverse complement strand
CGTTCTACCAATCATAAAAAAACCTCATCGGCTTATTTTTTTAAATCTTTTAAAGCAATCAGTTTCTGAACTCTTCCTTTTCGACTAAAATCAATGGTATCGCTGTAAGTACCATAATAATCATTTTTTATTTCCAAAATATGTTTTTCCCGCGTAACGTAAATCGGTTTTTGCAAAGGGGTTTTGCCAAGGTACTTACCGTCAATGTAAACATCGCCCCAGGGTAAAACCTGTAAATCAAGTCGAGAAAAAAGAGAATCGAGTTTAAATTCAAATTCATTGTTCTTGCCGGGCTCAACTTTTATTTTTTGTGTGTAAGTAGGAAACATTGGATTTTGAAGTCCCAAAACATACTCGCCGGGCTTTAGTTTTAAAGGCTTTAGCATGGGAGTTGAATCGACCAGTTGATAATTCAGATAAACACGACACCAGGGATTGGTTTTAATCATCACTGTAATTAGTTGAAGATCATTATTCGAAACACCATGATTCTTCTGGTGCAAAATGTGATCTGAATTGGTTTCGGACGAGGGAAATTGGGCCTGATTTGCATTATTATTAATGGTTAAAACCTGGCTGGTATCAAGCGGAGTAGTAACCAGACTATCCACCAATGAGGTTTTGGGCTCATTTGCTGGATTATTGGCTTCTGTGTTCCAGAACCACCAGATAAACAAGGCTAATATAAAAACAAAAGCCGCCGTTCCCAGTACAAAAAGCACATTGACTTTTTTAATTTCATCTTCTGCTTCTTCTTGAGCAGACGTTGATGACTCTATCTTTAAATTTTTTTGAAACACATTTAAAATTTCTGTGGTGGAACCCGGTCGCTGATCAATTTCTTTTTCGAGCATTTTTTGAATTAAATTTAAGAACCAGTCTGGAAATTTTTCTGAATAGGAAGTTAAATCATCAATTTTTTTTGTTAAAATTTGAGAAAAGATTTCCCCAATTCGCGGGGCTTCAAACGGATGTAACCCGGTGACCATCTGGTAAAAAATAATACCCAGTGAAAAAACATCACTGGCAGGCGTGAGCGGCAGATTGTTGATTTGTTCCGGAGACATGTACAACGGCGTGCCAAGCAATGAACCTTCTGTCGTCATGCGGTGCAAAGCTTCATTAAACGCAATACCAAAGTCGGTCAGCTTGATGTTTTGGTTTTGATCAACCAGAATGTTTTCAGGCTTTAAATCCCGGTGAATAAAGTTCTTTTTGTGTAAAACAGCAACGGCTTCTGTTATTTTGTAGGCCAGTTCTAACTTTTGTTCAGGAGAAAGGGGATTAGAGTCTAAAAACTCTTTAAGATTACCCCCCTCGACATATTCCATGGCAATGTAATAGAGCCCGTTTTCTTCGCCAAAATCATAAATCGATACAATGTGCGGATCGTTAAGTTCTGATACAATCTGCGCTTCCCGCTCAAAGCGCTTAAGGAGTGATGTATCAGCACTTTTAAAAATCTTTAAAAACGTTTTTCGTTTTAACTTTTTATGCCTGGCCAAACAGATTGTGGTGGGGCCATGCTCGGCAATCACCTTCAGAATTTCATAATTACCAATTGCTTTAAGCATTACAGACCAAGCTCCTTTGCTTTAAGTTGTAATGCCCGAAGAGAGATGTTAAGACTCTTTGCCGCTCTGGTTTTGTTGCCATTAAACTGTTCCAGTCTCCGTTTAATAATGTAGTTTTTAATTTCCTCCAGGGTGGCCTCAGTCTCTAATTTTTCCGGTAACAGATTGTTTGAGGCTTCCACTTCCAAGTCATCCAATTGAATGTCTTCCGGTTCAATCGTGCTGTTGGCAGCCATAATACATGTACGCTTAATAATATTTTCTAATTGACGGACATTACCCGGCCAGTTGTAATCCATTAATTTCTTTAAAGCGGCATTGCTGATCTGCATGTCGGGATTGTCCTTTTGTAGGAAGTGATTGACCAGTAAGGGAATATCGGACTTACGATCACGCAGTGGCGGAACTACAATGCGCACTACATTTAGACGGTAGTACAGGTCTTCTCTAAATTTTCCTTCTTTGATTAACTGGGTTAAGTCTTGATTGGTGGCTGCCACAATACGTACATCCGCATGGCGTATCAGGTTTTCTCCCAAGCGTTTAAATTCTTTGTTCTGCAAAATGCGCAGCAGTTTGGCCTGCAATTCAAAAGGCAGGTCTCCAATTTCATCTAAAAACAGAGTGCCGCCATTGGCTGCTTCGAACAAGCCGATCCGATCGGCTGTCGCGCCGGTGAATGCGCCTTTTTTGTAGCCAAACAATTCACTCTCCAAAATGGTGGCCGGAATATTGCCAATGTATTGAGCAATAAACGGCTTGTCATGCCGGTCGCTTAAATCGTGAATGGCGCGAGCCACCAGTTCTTTGCCTGTGCCGTTCTCGCCGGTGATTAGCACCGAAACATCCGTTTTGGCCACTTTGTTGATGATGGAAAACAGTTTTTGCATGACCGGCGATTCGCCAATCAAAGCCGGAATGCGCGAAGGCTGCTCCAGGCGATTCCTTAAAATAATGTTTTCGTTTTCATATTTTCGCCTGGTTAGAATTTGTTCCATGGCTAAAGAAGCAATGGCCGAAAACAGGGACAAAAATTGCCGGTTGGCTTCGTTAAAATGCTGTCGGTTTTTGCGACTGTCAAAATACAGAATGCCGTAAACCTGGTCTTTGATGATTAAAGGAAAGGCCAAAATAGAATGGATCTGATTAATTATCACGCTCTGGGCATTCTGATAATTGGAATCGCTTTGCGTGTCAAAAGACAGAATGGCCTGCCGCGTTTTCAGGATTTGTTGAAATACGGTTTGCGAAAAATTAATTTCTTCATTGGAAGGAATGCCGCGCGTGATGATGCTGCGTGGAATAAAACGATCCTGTTCTTGATCATAATAAATAAAGGCACCTACCTCGGCTCCGGTTTCATCAATCAACTGATTTAACAAGGTGTCCAGCACATTTTCTTCATCGCTCATGGCGGACATTTGCCGGGTTAAGCGGTGAATGGTCGCTAAATGTTTTTCCGTTAATTTGTCGTATTTTTCGATATTATTGCTCATAGTAAAAATTGATGTAATTTGACTGACAAATGTTGCCCAGTTTGTCTTCGACCTGTAGCTTCCAATTGTATTGACCTGGACTTAGATTTTTAACGACAAAAGAGGTCTCTCCCTTAGGAATTCCCTTGTAAACTATTTCTTTAAAAGTCGGGAGTGTTAAAAGTACAATATTGAAAGAATAGCCATAAGGTAATTCGGGATCGACCCATTTAAACACAACACTATCCCGCATTACCTCACTTGTAATTGGACTCAACTGTTTCAAGTTTACGGCAATTACCCTCTTAATTGAGTAAAAGTCTGTTATTATTGAATCATTGTTCATATTTTTCACGATCAGATTAAAGTTAAGTTCCGGTACTTCTTCCGGTGTCAGGTTTTTTGAAATGTCTTGCAAGTTAAATTCAATAGTGAATAAATTGCTGTTATTGATATCTCTTACTAATACAGTATCAAAATTGAATTCAGGATTATGAAGCGTTACACTGATATCAAATGGTCCGTCAAGGTCATTGACGATTGCTGAAAAGTATAAAGAGGTGATGCTTAGTTCAGGGTAAATGTTATTGTAAAAGGATTTTAGTTGAAACTCCTCAATTTGTGGTTTGGTGTTAAGAAAAATTTCATATTCATTATTCGCAGTTTTAGCAAAGGTTAGCGTATCCGGAAAATAGCGCTCTGCCATGGCAATTAAAGTCAGACTGTCTGCTGGTAAATGCTCAAAAGTAATCTCGCCTTTTGCATTCGTGACACCAAACAGATGTAGATTCGGTTCAATTATTTGCACATTACTGATAGGATTGAAAGGTGGGTAAAGGTGTTTTACCATAATTTTACTCATTACGCGATCCGGTTCTTCTTTAAAATAATTCGGCGATTGAGGGTCAAAAGGATTTTCCCTGGGTGCATCACAGGACAAGAAAGAAAGTAAAATCAAAAGAATTAATAAATTTTACGTTTTCATAAATAACTTTCCAAACTATTAAAGACCGCCCAGCAATTAAAATTAAACAAAAAACAGCAAAATTAAAATTCTATTTTAGTTATGTCTCTATTTATCGGCCTAAATAATTAATGATTTAATTAAGTTTTTAAAATTCCTGTTTTCGTCTTAGTGCATTGTGACACTATTTAGCAGCACCTTTAAGAAAGGTGGCTGTCCTTCAAATAGTAAAAGTTTATTAAATTTTGTTTAAATATTCTGTGAATGCCATCACTTTTAAGAAAAATGAATGTTCAGGGCAATATTTCAGTAAAGTTTTTACCAGACCAGAGATTCAGAGTAAAATCGGTAGCCTGGGCAACCACGGCGGCCCGGTAGCCGTCCGGCGCAGGCAGATCTTTTAAAGACCATTTTTTTAAAGCGCCCGGATCATGGGAGGTTTCAATAAGCTTTGCTTCATAACCAGGACGTAATTCGACTGAAAAACCAGACAAAGGAATGGCCAGGCCCATGCCTCTGGCCTTAATGTAAGCCTCTTTGCGTGTCCAGGCATTAAAAAAGCCGTTGGCTTTTTGGGCTTTGGGTAGTTGATTTAAAAAAGCCACTTCTTTTTCTGAAAAGAAGCGCTTAGCAAGTTGAGACAAATTAAGGCCTAAACGAATTTTCTCAATATCAACTCCCAAATCTATTGCCTGGCTAAGGCCTATTAATACCCATTCGTATGAGTGGGAGACATTGAAAAAAATATTTGACTGATCCACATAAGGTTTGCCATATTGATTGAGTTTAAAATGAAAGGACTTGCCTTCCAGGTGAAAATAACGTTGTAACAAAATGCGCAGAGCGACACGTGCTACGATAAACTGATCGCGGGCGCTTTGCACACGAAATTTGTTGGCCCGCTGAATCTCTTCCTTAGTTAGAAATTGTAGCAATTGTTCGCTGTTTTGAACAGGTAACAACCAAATATGAATCTGGTCGGAGCGATCGAATTTAAAGGGACAATCACGCCAATTCAGCCATGCCTTCATCAGACGTTCACTAAATTAAAATGATTACTAATATCGGTTAAGATGGCTTTAAGAAGATTGATTTTTTGATGTAACAAGTAAAAATGGTCGCCCGGGAAAAATCTAACATTAAAAGAACTACTGGTAAAATTCGCCCATTGCTCCATATCGTGCCGCGTAATAGAAGGATCCTGAATGCCTCCAAGAGCTGTGATTGGCGTCCGTAGTTGGTCTGAATTCTGATGCTTGTAAGTTTCACAAAGTTTGAAATCAGCTTTTAAGATAGGGAACATTAAATCCATCAATTCTTCGTTTTCCAGAACCTCCTGGGGCGTGCCGTTGTATTCCTTAATTTTGGCAATAAATTCCGGCTTTGGTAAGTGATGAATTTCCGGCTCGTGGCGTGATGTACCAGGAGCCCCATGTCCGGAAAGGAAAACGTGTTCGGCGATTTTTTGATACTGGTTTTGCAGGTAAAGCGCTACTTCAAAACCCAATAAGGCGCCCATGCTATGCCCGAAAATGGCAAATGGTTTTTCAAGACTTTCGACAATGCCTTCTGATAAAGGAGCGATTAAGTCTTCAATATTTTCAACCAAAGGTTCAGACAATCGACTGCCATGGCCTGGTAATTCAATAGCCCATAATTCCACTGAGGGCGGCAGGATACCGGCCCAGGAGCGAAAACTATTGGAACTACCGCCGGCAAAAGGGAAACAAAGTAAAGTGATTTTGGCTGTCGGCCTGGGAGTTGGAACAACAATCCATTTATTATTCATGATTCCTCTTTAGCTACATTCCGTAAACTTGAATTTGTTAAACAATCATTGTCTGTTTGTCTTTATTCATTCCACAAAGCGGAAGTGGCAAAATCTTTTTTCTCCAAACCGCTCTTTAACCACCTCAATGAGGGCTGGGTTGTTCAGTACATTGTTTACTGTTCAGGAAACGTAGCCAGGCGCTTTAATTGCCTTGCTGTTTTTCCATTTCTTCCATTTTTTTACGCAAACTCAAAGGGCGCATGTCGGTCCACACTTCTTTAATGTAGGCCAGACACTCTTCTTTGGTGCCTGTTTTACCAGCGTCTCTCCAGCCTAAAGGATTTTCGCGATCGGCCGGCCAGATGGAATATTGTTCTTCATGATTAACGACTACTTTATAAATGGTTTTGTCTTCGCGATCTTCAGCGCTCATGGCAAACCTCCTTCAATTTATTTTTCATCAATGTCTAATTCACCTGGTTGTAAATATCGGATTTTGTAGTAAATACCTGAATTTTTTCTTTCTTCTTCTTCTTCCCATTCACTACGATAAGACAGAAAACGCTGATAATGGGGACTAAAAGAAACCAGCACCACAAGGGCAATAATAATTCCACCCAGAATTACAAAAAGTAACGGAATATTTTGATCTAAAAGATCGGCTACGACGCCACCAAGGCCCATTCCTAATGGCGCAATACTGCCTGTAATGGTAGTTACAACACCGAAGACACGGCCACGGATTTCAGTTGGCGTGGTAATCTGAACCAGTGAGGTGATATTGACCATCACAAACCCACTGAAAAAGCCCTGCATAAACATGACAGCCATGGCCTGGTATTGATTATGACAATAGGCCAGTAAAACGGTAGACATGGCCTCGAATATGGTAAAAACAATGACCAGGTTTTTACGTGTGGTGCCTCTTAGTTTAAAAATACCCACTATGGCATAACCCAGAGTCGTACCAATGCCAAAGACAATGAGCATGTAACCAAACCATTGGAGCGAAACTCCAAGATAGTCTCTTACAAAAAATGGTAGTAAAACCATAACCGGCGCTGAGAAGAAAGAAATAAAAATAGAAATAAAAACAAGGTGCCGTAGCCCTTTATGCCGCCAGATGTATTGAAAACCCTCTTTAATGTCTGTTTTAAAATCCCGGTATTGGTCTTTAAATGTTTTGCTGCGTTCGGGAATTTTTTGTGGAATTTCAATGAAACTTTCGCTAATAGCTGAAAAAATAAACGTTAATCCATTAAGCAAGGTGAGCAATGGTGCGCCCAAGACGGCTAAAATTTGTGCCCCTAAACCCTGGCCAATTAACCGGCTAATTTGTCTGGAAAACTGTCCCAGAGAATTAGCCGCCGGAATCCGGTCTTTGGGTACAATGTCTGGCAGAGCAGCCCCAATGGCCGGCGCAAAAAAAGAGGTTATGGTCGCTGAAAAGATACTAACTGTTAAAAGCCCAATAAAAATAACAGGCCGATTTTCAGGAAACAGAAAAAAGAGCAGCGACAGCCACAGGATGACTACTCCATTTAAAACATCGCTCCAGACAATAATGCTCTTTCGAGAATACCGATCAGCAAAAACGCCGGCAAAGGCGCCCAGCAGAACCGATGGAATGCCCGAAGCCATGCCCAACAATCCAACAAGGCTGGTGGAGTTGTAAGTCTCGGTGACCCAGATGATCATGGCAAAAAGAAAAATCTGAGTACCAATACCACTTACAAACTGCCCCTGAAAAAGGAGCAGATAGTTCCGGTTGAAAAATTTTAAAGGTTTTTTTTCGTCTTGGTTCAGCTGACTTACAGTTTCTACTGTGCTGGTCTTCATATAGCTTTTCGTTTGTTTTATTCTTGCTCGACTAATTTAATAAAAAATAGAATATTAAAATAAAAAAGTTGATTCAAGCTTCATAGTTCCAAAAATCAAAGCTTAAGGCCCATTCCTGTTGTAATCGTTTCTTTAAATCTTCATTCAAAGGCGCGTACCTATTTTTTTGATAATTTTTTTGTGATTCCAGATAAGCGTTGAAGCGAGGTTCTGCTTCATTAAATCCAGGAAGTTTCAAATATTGATAAATTTGACGCACAGTTTCCATGGGCTGCGACTCAAGCTGAGAAAAGCCGATTTCCAGCAGACGATCAGCCGGAATTGCTTCACGGTCTCTGAAATAGGCTTCGTGCATTCTTTTGTAATGGTCGATGATATCATCTTCTAAATTTCGTTTCTGAGGGCCCTGGAAAGAAGATTTTGCCACGGCTGTCCGGTACATTTTTAGCGTTGAGCGAAACACATCATAGGGATGGCGATGAATATGGACAAATCTGGCTTCCGGAAACAAATCATTAAGGATTTTTAATCGGGCAGTGTTAACCGGCGATTTCAACAACAATGGCTTCTGGTGTTTGTAGGTAACCTTTTTCAGGAAATAAAGGTAGTGATCTTTCCATTCAGTTAGTTCTTCCGGACTTACTCCTTTAAAAGTCAGGAATTTTTCGTAGAAATCCCGCTTTTTGGGAAATACCCATCCTAACATGGGCGTCATTAAACTCATTACTCCTACCGCAAATTCTTCTTCCCCGGGGCTGTCCAGGCTGATCTGAACATTGTCCGTATTGCGCTTAACTGTTTTAAGTTTTTTTAACCTGAATTCAAAAATTTTTTGTCGTACCAGAAACGTGTGTGGATTTCGACACTCGAAAATATTTGGGGAGACAAAGTTATGGTCCTGGACCATTAAATTTTGTAAGAAAGTGGTCCCACTGCGCCAGTGCCCTAAAATGAACAGTGGAGGTGTTGAAATTTGCGTGGCCTCAATATCTGCCCCAAATTGCTCGTCTTCCCGCTTTTTGTCTTTGCTGTTGTTAATACTGTAAATGGAGACAATAAGCGCTTGCGTTGCTGCTGAAGGATGAAGATTGAAATGATTGTCCTTCAGTAAGCGCCACCAATCCTTTTTTAAGATGCCAATAATACTATCCAAGTTGTTATCCCACCTTTTTACCCAGTAAATCCTTTTATTGTTTGAGTTTATTATTAAATTTTAATTAAATAAAAATTAGCAAAATTTTAAAGTTTGGTTTTGATTTTAAGCAAAAGATTCAGTCAATTTATTTTTCTCAAAGCAATTTGTCGATCTGCTCTGCAACTTTTTTTACATGAGGTTGCAAAAGCATGGCAATATGGTCGCCTGACACATCGATAATTCGTACATCCTTTACCAGCTTACGCCAGCCCAAATCGGGTG
>JAGHBR010000434.1 GCA_021160885.1 Caldisericaceae bacterium | reverse complement strand
TTGTAAGGCTTCTTCTTCAATTTTGATTCTTCTGGAGAAGGCTAAGAAAATCGGTACGAAAATCACGACTACGCTCAACCAGCTGTTTAGAGCAATTCCCAATCCCAGAAAAGAAATCAGGCTACCGGCGTAGGCCGGATGTCGAATTAAGCGGTAAAGACCTCGTTCAACCAGTTGATGTCCCTTTAATATCTGTACATTGCTGGTAAAATAATAACGTAAAGTCAGAACCGCGGACCAGCGTAGCAAGAGACCGGCTAAAATCAAAAAAAGACCTGATTTTAAAGCAATCCCTGGACCAAAGGGAAGTCGAGCCCAGCCTGTAAAACTAAAATAAACACCGATAAAAATGGATGGCAAAATGGTTAACCACAACAAGGGCAAACTATTACGATCCGTTTGCGTTTCTTTGGAACGGTGAAATGTTAATCTGCCAATCAGGATTTCGCTTAAAAACCAGAGCAGGTTAATGAGTAAAAACAAATCCCACCAATTCACGGTCAATTCCTTTAAATTTGAATATCATTGAAATTTCCGTTAGATTTTTACGAATCGAAAATTGAAAAGTTGCGCGCAAAAAGTTCAGGAAAAAAAGTGATGACAAACAAGCGTACGGTAATTACTTACGGCACATTTGATCTGTTTCATGTAGGCCATTTGCGTCTCTTAAAACGGGCCAGGGAGCTGGGAGACTATTTGATTGTTGGCGTTTCTACGGATCAATTTAACGCCATCAAAGGCAAAAAGACAATTATTCCCTACGACCAGCGTGCTGAAATTGTGCAAAGCATCCGCTATGTGGATCAGGTTATTCCTGAGCAAAGCTGGGAACAAAAAGTTGAAGACATTCAAAAATTTAATATTGATCTGCTGGTCATGGGCGAAGACTGGAAAGGAAAATTTGATGATTTAAAAGCCTATTGCGAGGTTGTTTACCTGCCGCGTACTCAGGGAGTTTCTTCCAGCCGGTTAAAAAATTCTTTGAAAGGGCTACTGGATATTTCGCCGGTTAAACTACGCGAGGCTATTGAGGTGTTGCAACAAATTCTAAACGATCTGGAATAAGAATGCCGAAATTTTTGATTAAATCGCACAAAATAAGAGCTCTGCTCTTTTACCCACTTTACCTGATCTCCAAAATCGTAAAACGTGATGAGCGCTTGTGGTTATTTGCCCCCATGAACCACGCTTTTTTAGACAACGTCAAATATTTATTCCTGCATGTTGTGCAAAACCATCCGCAAATCAAGGTCTTTTTTATTACGGAAAAGGAAGATTTACTGCAACATTTGCAACAGAAAAATTTGCCAGTGGTACAAAAGTGGAGTTGGAAGGGCTTTTACTATGGGCTAAAAGCGAAATGGTACATTATTAGCGCCTATGTTGATGATGTTAACTACTGGACATCCGGCGGAGCTAAAGTTTTTAATTTGTGGCATGGTATTCCCTTAAAAAAGATTGAGTTTGACATTACCAGCGGGCCACTGGCCAAACGTTACCACAAAAGAGACTGGTACAGCCGGATTTTTAAACCATATTTTTACCGGCGCCCCGATTTTGTTCTGTCCACTTCGCCGGAGGTAAGCCGCCTGTTCGCCTCGGCTTTTAGAATCGATGCGCGACAGTGTCCGGTAATTGGCTATCCCAGAACCGATATTTTCTTTAAAGGCCGCGAGCAAATCCTGAAACACATCGAAAAATTTGAGTCAGGCGATTTAAAAAATTTAATTGAACAAATGGCACACTTTAAACGGGTTCTGCTTTACATGCCAACCTGGAGGGACGACCGCAGTGATTTTTTAAAAGCGGTTTTTCCGGATACGCAAAGATTAAATGAGCTGCTTAAAAAAAATAATACTTTATTTTTGTTAAAACTGCATCCTAATGATATCAGTCTAAGGACGTTTCAGGAAATGAGTCATTTAAAATCGCTGTCGGCCAAAATGGACCTGTATCCCGTGTTGCCGTTCACCGACGGATTGATTACGGACTACTCTTCGATTTATTTTGATTACATGCTGCTTAAAAAGCCGATTTTGTTTTACGCTTTTGATCTGGAAGAGTACCTGAAAAATCGTGAAATGTATTTTGACTACCTTTCGGCTGTACCGGGGCCTATTGTGAAAACTTTTGATGAATTGTTAAAAACACTGAATCACTGGCAAAATCTGCAAGTTAATGAAAAATATCTGTCTTTATTGAAGCGTTTCTGGAAATATCAGGACGGGAATAGCAGTCAACGTGTGGTGGAATTTTTGACGGGTAAATTAGATTTTAATTAATTAAACAAAGAGGTATTTATTTATTAATGACAAGCAAATCAAAAACGCAGAAACCGATTACTGTTATTGTAAGCGTTTTTAATCGTCTGGATTACCTGAGGAAGGCCTTGCTTTCCATTCAGGCCCAATCGGTTTTACCAGCCGAAGTGGTGGTAACGGATGATGGCTCCAGTGAACCTGTTGTAGATTTTTTACGCGAACTGGCTCCCCGCTTTGACTTTAAGTTAAAATTGGCGCTGCAGCAGGATCTGGGATTTCGGGTGGCGCGTTGTAAAAATAACGGCGTACGCATTGCGCAGAATGAGTTTTTAATCTTTTGGGATCAGGATGTGGTGGGCGCGCGCGACTATATTAAAACCTACTGGGATTTCAGAAAGCAACGACATTTTTTGGTTTCCTATCCTGTGCGGCTGGACGAGCAGCAGACCAATTACTTAACCGAAGAGGATATTCAGGCCTGCCGCTTCGATCATCTTTTACGACCGGAACAAATGGCCAAAATTAAAAAACAATATCGCAAAGATCGTTTTTATTATTTTTTAAGAAAGTTTATTCTAAAAAATGATACGCGGCCTAAATTAAGAGGCGGTTTTTTTTCTGTTTGCAAAACCGATTTAATTCGAGTAAATGGTTTTGACGAAAATTACCAGGGGTGGGGCAATGAAGACGATGATTTAGGGCGCCGTCTTTATGCTTCCGGTGTTGTGGGCTTAAATCCCTTTTATGATCAATTCCCGATTCACCTTTACCATCCGCCTCATCATCAAAATGGTGAACGGGTAAATCAGCAATATTACCTGCAGCGGCAAAGAGAGATCAAGGAAGGAAAGTTCAAAGCCGAATATGGCCTTGACCATACCCTGGGCGACGATCCGGTGCAAATTATGGAATTTTAAGCATGGAAAAAGTTTCTGCCGTCATTATTACTTTAAATGAAGAACAAAACATTGAACGCTGTTTGCGTTCTCTGGACTGGGTAGATGAAATTGTGGTAGTCGATTCCGGTTCACAGGACAAAACCATTAAAATCTGCCAGCGGTTTGGCGCCAGAGTAATCGAGACGGAATGGCTTGGATTTGGCAGAACCAAATATTTTGCTGTAGAACAGGCCAGCCACGACTGGATTTTCTCCATTGATGCTGATGAAGAAGTCAGTTCCGCATTAAAGGCACGATTGCAAAAAATCTTACAAAATCCTGACCCGCAAATGGCTTATCGCATTAAACGGCAGGCTTACTATCTGGAACATGCAGTACGCTATTCTGGCTGGCAAAAAGACTATCCATTGCGTTTGTTTAATCGCAGATTTGGTAATTTTAATTTACGATCCGTGCATGAAAGTGTTGATTTTAAGGGCAAGGTGCAACGCATTGAGGAACCTATACACCATTACACTTACCCAACCATTTCTTCTCACATTCAAAAAATGGATCGTTACACCAATTTGTCTGCCGCTGAAGCCGACAAGTCTGTAACGATTGCCGGCAGCCTGCTACGTGCCATATTCCGCTTTTTTAAAATGTATTTTCTAAAGGGTGGGATTCTGGACGGTAAAATTGGCTTTGTGTTGTGTTTTAATTCTGCATTTGGCATTTATTTAAAGTACATCAAGCTATGGGAAAAGAGGCTAAAGAAATAAAAGTTTTACATCTGGAAACAGCTCTGGAATGGCGGGGCGGCCAACAGCAGATCAGTTATTTGGTTCAAGGGTTGCTGCAGCAAGCTGTGCCTACCGCGCTGGTCTGCAGGCCGGAATCCAGAATTTATCAATATTTTAATAGAAACAAACTGCCGGTTTTTACAAAGCACATGCGCCATGGGTTGGATTTTTTCGCTGCCCACCAAATTGCCAGGTTGGTCAGGCAGCAGGGATTTAATATTTTACATGCCCATTCCTCACATGCATTGATGTTAGGCCTGCTGGTTAAAATGATGTCTGGTTTTCTTAAATTAGTGGCTTCCAGAAGAGTCGATTTTTCGGTGAGAAAATCGATTGTAGGCAGTTTAAAATACAACAATGCTCTGGTGGACAAGGTCATTTGCATTTCGGAAAATATTGCCCGCGTGTTAATCAATGATGGCTTGCCTGAAGCAAAGTTGGAAATCATACATTCAGGAATTGATGTTAGTCGTTTTGAATGGCAAAAACCGGATTCTTTGCGGGAGGAATTAAAGATTCCGGCAGACCATCTGGTGGTGGGAACAGTAGCGGCTCTGGTCGGGCATAAGGATTATCCCAATTTGCTGCAGGCGGCCAAAATAGTGCGGCAAGAATTTGAAAAGGTCACTTTTGTGGCTGTGGGAGATGGCGCCGATCGCTCTAAATTAGAAAGCCTGAAACATGAATTGAACTTAGGTGAGCATTTTGTTTTTGTTGGTTTCCGTAACGACCTGGATCGTTTTTACAGTTTGTTTGATCTTTTTGTGCTGGCCTCACACAAGGAAGGTCTCGGAACTTCAGTTTTAGATGCACTGGCCTGTGGTTTGCCGGTGGTGGGAACCATGGCAGGGGGCATCCCAGAGATGATCGAGCCGGAAATTAACGGGCTGCTGGTGCCTGCCAAAAATCCGCAGGCTCTGGCGCAAGCCATTTTACGTATTTTAAAAAATCAGATATTACGTGAAAAATTAGCGCTTAACGCCCGATCGTCTGTGCAAAAATTTTCAGTAGAACAAATGGTGCAAAAACATCTTGCGCTTTACCGCTCTCTGCTTGATGAGTGAATGGAAAACTAAAGTAAAGTCAAACAATCAGGAAAGAAAAAAACTTCGAAAAATCGGAGGACTCCAAATCTGTTAACTTAGGGATTCCCGCTTTCGCGGGAATGACATGCCTAGGTGGGAATGACCATCTTAATGATGATGTTTTTAAGGTTTCGTTCAATCAATCAACCGCTCAATTTAAATACTCTTAACCCTTATACCCTTACACCCTTAACTTTTAATTCAACCAATCAACTATTAAACTATTTTGACAGCCATTAGAGAAGAAAAAGATCAGGTAGCTTGTCCAATGCTGTTTTGAAATTTTCCGGAAGTTCCGCTTCAAAAGACACGCGTTCATTGGTGCGAGGGTGCAAAAAGGTTAACTTTTTGGCGTGTAACGTTTGATGGGGAAGTAGTTTTAATAAATGTTCGCCGCGTTTGCGTAAATTTTCCGGTAGATTGAGCAATTGAGTTTCCCGGCCATTGTAAAGTTGATCGCCAACAACCGGATGATTAATGTGGCGCATGTGGACGCGAATTTGATGTGTTCGCCCGGTTTCTAATTTAATCTCCAACAAAGTAACGTACTGAAAGCGCTGTAAAACCTTAAAGTGTGTGATGGCATGCCGACCACGGGGATCAACAACAAATTTAATGGGATTCTTCCGGCTGCGGGCAATGGGTTCATAAATGGTGCCTTTTTCCTGATCAAAATCGCCCCACACCAGGGCCCAGTAAATGCGAAAGATTTCCTTGGTGTCAAATTGTCTACGCAGTTTGCGCTGGGCCAGATCATTTTTAGCGATTACGATTAATCCGGAAGTGTCCTTGTCCAGACGGTGCACAATGCCGGGGCGCGTTTTTTCGCCAGTATCGGCCAGTTGGTTGGTGTAATGCAATAGCGCGTTGACCAGCGTGTTGGTTTCGTTTCCCTTGCCGGGATGTACTACCATGCCGGGGGGTTTGTCCAGTACAATAATGTCTTCGTCTTCGTGAACCACCTTAACCGGAATGGGGGCTGGTTCCAGATCGATTTCAGTCGATTTCAGGTGGACAATGACTTCGTCGTTTAAACGCAGCAAATAGCCGCTTTTTACCGGTTGATTGTTTACCAGTACGTAGCGGCTTTTAATTAAGCGGTTAAAATAAGAACGGCTGTACTCAGGGAATTGCGCGGCTAAAAATTGATCGAGACGAAAACCAATATGTTGCTCATTAATTAGAAATTTTTTAATCGTTTCCACCAGGATTACTCGGCTTCAGTTTTAGGTTTTTGCCCGGGATAGTTCAAGTTTTTTAAGGGATCGCCAATAAAAATAATGTAAAAAATCAGGATGATCATACCGATGGTGACCGCAGAGTCGGCCACATTAAAAACCGGCCAGCGTGTTAAGCTGTAACCGGGGAAATGAATTCCGAAAATGCTGAAAGTGGGAATAGAAATATCAAAGAATTCGACATCAAAAAAATCGACCACTTTACCATGGATAAATCGGTCGACTAAATTTCCGATAGCGCCGGCGGCAATCAGGCTTAAGGCGCTTTGAATCAGCCAGCCTTCATTGCGTAAACGGTAAAGGTAATAGAAGACCAGCATGGCTGCAAAAATGGACAATGCACTAAACAGGATCGGATTGCTGATGCGCACGCCAAAGGCCATACCAGGATTTTCGACGTAGGTAATACAAAAAAAATTACCAAGTACAGGGATAGATTCACCTAAACTCATATTGGTCTTAATGATGTATTTGGTAATCTGGTCAAGGAAAATTACCGCTACAATAATTCCGGCCATCATTGAATAAGAAAGTTTTTTTCGCATAAAGAAATTATTTTCCTGATTCCGCTACTTTACAGTCAAAACAGATGGTTGTGGTTGGTACAGCTTCCAGTCTTTTATGGTCAATTTCCTTCTGGCAAACACGGCAAATACCATAAGTACCATTTTCGATTCTTTCCAGCGCCATTTCCAATTGTTTCAGATATTTTTCATCACGTGCTGCAAACAGAAAAGCCTTTTCCCGTTCCATATTGTCTGTACCCTGATCTGCCATGTGATAGGAATAAGCAGAATGGTCCCCGGTAGCTTCCCTTGTAGTCGAATCAAGAATCGTGGAGCGCAGGTATTCCAGGTTTTTTATCACTTCTTTTTTCTTTTCCAGAATGATCTGTTTAAAATGCTCGAGTTCCTTCTTGGTCATAAGATTCCTCGCAATTAGATTTTAACTAAATTGATTTTAAATATTAAATCATCTATTTTAACTTCTTTTGCCGTACTGGCATTCACCTGACCAAAGATTAAATGGTCGGCCAGCGTTTCATTTTGAATGTAAGATTTTTGACGTTCCAATGCCATTTTCTTTTCTTCAGGCAATCCCTCCACTTCAATTTTAATGTGATCAGTTACATCAAAATCCATCTCTTTACGCAGGTTCTGTACTCGGTTAACAAATTCACGGGCAAATCCTTCTTCAATGAGTTCAGGAGTCAGAGTCAGGTCAAGGGCAATGGTCATCTGGTCTTCTGCATGAACCGCAAAATCGCCTCTGGCCTCGGAACTAATAATCACATCTTCTTTTTCTAATTTCAGCTCATGATTATCAATAAAAACATGAATAAAACCTTTGCTTTCCAGCTCACGGATCTTTTCGCTGTTAAAGCCTGTAATTACATCTTTGAGCTGGCCCATTAGTTTGCCTACCTTAGCGCCCAGAACCTTAAAATTAGGTTTGGCCTTACGCTCCACAATAGCAGTATCATCGTCAATAAACTCAATTTGCTTAATGTTAACTTCTTCTTTTATGATGTCTTCCATTTTTTGAATATCTTCCCGCTCTTGCTTAATGGGAGTGTAAATCAGTACGCGGCTCAACGGCTGACGAACGCGGATCTGTTTGTCATTGCGTAAGGCGCGGATGGTAGAAACAATCTTTTGAGCCAGAGCCATGGCTTTTTCCAGTGCGGCATCTCTACGCGCACGCAATTCGTCATTAAGTTCAGGATAGTCGGTCAAATGAATGCTCATGGGCTCCGATTCCGCTTTTAGGTTCTGGTAAATCTCCTCGGCAATAAAAGGAGCTACGGGTGCCATCAATTTAACAAAAGTCAATAATACTTCGTGCAGTGTTTGATAAGCGGCCAGTTTATCCGGACCGGATTCTGATTTCCAGAAACGACGACGATTGCGTCTTACGTACCAGTTAGAAACGTCATCGATCATGTAATCGTTTAAGGTACGAACAGCGCGCGTAATGTCGTAATTGTCCAGGCTGCCGCGTACCTGATCAATGACCGTGTAAAGTCGGGAAAGAATCCAGCGATCAATTTCCGGCCGTTGTTCAAAAGGAATTTGTTTTTCCTGGCCGGAGTAACCATCCAAATTGGCGTACATGACAAAGAAAGAATACACATTTAGCAGAGTAGAGAAGAAACGGCGCACAACTTCCTGCAGTCCGGCCTCGTCGAATTTTTTAGGAATCCAGGGCGGACTGACAATCATAAAATACCAGCGTAAAGCGTCAGCGCCGTATTTGTTCATCATTTCCATCGGGTAAACCACGTTGCCACGCGATTTACTCATCTTAAAGCCGTCTTTATCTAAAATAAGTTCATTGACAATAATATTTTTAAAAGCTGGTTTATTGAATAAAACCGTAGCAATGTTGTGCAACGTGTAAAACCAGCCCCGTGTTTGATCAATGCCTTCCGCAATAAAGTCTGCCGGAAAACTGCTTTTGAACAGTTCCTTGTTTTCGAATGGATAATGGAACTGAGCGAAAGGCATGGAACCAGAATCGAACCATACGTCGATGATCTCCGGCGTGCGACGGTAGATTTTTCCGTCCTTTTCGAAAATGATGCGATCGACAAATGGACGATGCAGATCAAGCTGATCTTCCACTTCAGTGACCGGAACACGGGTGCCGTCTTCTTTTTCGTACCAGCCCTGTTTCAATTCCTCAATAGAACCGATGGCAATGATATCTTCGCCATCTTCACTAACCCATAAAGGCAGCGGAGTTCCCCAGTAACGATCGCGTGACAAAGACCATTCTTTAACGTCTTCCAGCCAGTTACCAAAACGGCCGGGTCCTATTTCTTTAGGATTCCAGTTAATGGTCTTATTTAAGGCAATCATCTGATCTTTGTATTTAGGCGAATCAATGAACCAGGATTCGCGGGCGTAATAGATAATAGGATTATCTGTCCGCCAGCAATGGGGATAGCTGTGCACGTAATCGAATGTATTGCGGTACAATTTGCCGCGTTTTTTTAGCCCGGCAACCACGTCTTTGTCTACGCCTTCTTCTACATGATCGGTGTACTGAAAGGTTTTTACCGTACGTCCGGAAAATTCACCCACTTCGTCGGTAAACCGTCCGCCCGGTGTAACCGGTTGCAGAAAAGGCAGATTGTATTTCTTGGACATTTCGTAGTCATCCTGACCAAAAGCTGGTGCAATGTGCACAATACCTGAG
>JAGHBR010000525.1 GCA_021160885.1 Caldisericaceae bacterium | reverse complement strand
CTTCTTTAACCGCGAATTTGGGACGCGTGTCATTACTGCTGGTCAGCATGTCGCCGATTAATCCCAGAGAAAAGGACTGCACGCCAACAATGACCAGTAAAATCCCCAAAAAGAGCAATGGACGGCGGCTAAGCGGCTCTCCCTGAAACCACTGAACGGCCAGGACCAGCAAAATTACTGCGCCGACAAACATGTTGATTAAACCCAAAAGACCAAACAGGTGCATCGGTTTGTGGCGATAGCGGGTGATGAACAGGACAGAAATTAAATCAAAAAATCCGCTTAAAAAGCGTCGTGCGCCAAATTTTGTGTGACCAAATTTGCGCGGATGGTGCTTTACAATTATTTCGCCCACGCGAAACCCCTGCCAGTGGGCCAATACCGGCAGGTAGCGGTGCAATTCACCATAAATAGGAATGGCTTTAATCACTTCGTGCCGGTAAGCCTTCAAGCCGCAGTTGAAATCGTGAATTTTAATGCCTGTTAAAAAACGAGTGGTAAAGTTGAACAATTTGGAAGGCACCGTCTTGGTAATCGGGTCGTGGCGTTTTTTCTTCCAGCCCGAAACCAGGTCAAAGCCTTCGTCAAGTTTTTTAAGCAGATTTGGAATTTCGGCCGGGTCATCCTGCAGGTCGGCGTCCATGTAATAACAATTTTGCCCTGCGCCCGGTTAAAGCCTTCGGAAAGGGCGGTGCTTTTGCCAAAATTTTTGCGGAAACGAATTATTTTGATTTCCGCATGTTTTTCTTTGCTTTTTAACAAGCGATTAAAAGAATCGTCCGTGCTGCCGTCGTCAATAAAAAGCAATTCGAACTTTAAATTAAGCGGCAACACGTTTTCGTAAATGCGCTCAACCAATTCCTGTAAAGAATCTTCTTCATTGTAAAAGGGCACAACAATTGACAAATCCATGATACCCACCATCTATGAATTGTTTGACGGAATGATTAATTGTTTGGCTGATTCGCTCACCTCAATTTTGAACACCTGATCTTCAATGGGTTTATTGATCTCCAGTTCCGTAAAGATAATGCTGATTCCCTGTTTTTCAGCCGGTCGTACAAAATTTATGACTCTGGGGAAAAAGATACCATTTTTTTCTGTGAATTGCCGGTATTCTTTGAAAAATAACAACTGGTCGCCGTTTAAATATTCGATCCGTTTGATGAGTAGAGTTCTTGGGTCAAAATAGATATTGTAATTAAACCGCCCGTTTTTAGCGCTCAAAAAGTAACCGTCGGGCTGTTTTTCAAATTTTTCTTTTTTCAGCACATTGAATTGATCGCGGGCTAAAAAAACTTGCTGCAATTCGCTGAGCGATAAAGGGAATTGCAAAAAATTGGTGCTGTCAAATTCCGATTTTTGGCCGGTTAAAAATTGATTGTCGTACTGATTGTAAAAAATAAATCGTTCTTTACCCACAAAAACCTTACCCACACTGGAACCGAAAAGGCCTTTAATCGCCACCAGCAAAGAATCTTTGCCTCTGGCAAAAATATTGGCTTCCATGTTACCGGAGAACTGAGGCGAATCAATGGTAATGCGCCCCTTGGCGCTAAAGGTCTGAATGCTGTTAAGCCACTGCTCGTGCAATTCCAACAGCTGGCGATAGGTGGGATTTGGGTATTTTTCATTTAACAAGACCCGTTTTGATTGACATCCCTGTAAGACGATTAAAAAGGCAAACAAGCCCAGAAGAAAATTTCTCATAACTGGTTCTCTTTGATTTTTTGTTTCAGATTTTCGTTTTTCGGATCCAGCTCACTGGCTTTTTGCCAGTAAAATAAAGCATTTTGCAAATCGCCCATGGCTTTGTAAACATCGCCCAGATGTTCAATTACCACCGCCGAATTACCACGCAGTTCAATCGATTGTTTGATGAATTTGGCAGCTTGTTCGTATTTACCTAATTTGTACAGCACCCAGCCATAGGTGTCCAGATAAGCGGCATTGTTGGGTTCCAATTCCACTGCTTTTTTAGCCATTTGCAACGCTCGTTCCAGCGCTTTATCACGTTCAGCCAGGCTGTAGCTGAAATTGTTCAAAATCAGAGGATTATCCGGCAAGCGTTGCAGAGCAATTTCGTAAATGCTGTCGCATTGGGCGAACATTTTCAGATTTTCATAAACAATGGCCAGCCCGGAAAGAGCAGCCTCATTTTTGGGGTCTAATTCTAATACTTTTTTAAAGGCCGCAATGGATTTCTGGTATTGACCTTTCTCCTGTAAAAAATTACCGTAAAAGGCCCAGAATGTGGCATCTTTTGGGAATCGATTCAGCAATTGCCGGTAAGTAGAATCAGCCCTGGCGGTTTGGCCCATGTCCGAATAGGTAAAAGCCAGAAGCAGCCAGGCTAATCGGTTGTCGCTGTCGATCTGAATTGCTTTTTTAAAGTACTGCTCGGCCAGCGGGTAGTTTTTTTCTTCTAACTCAATGCGTCCGGCAAGCTCGTAAACGCCGGGAGGCATTTTAGGCCGCTTAAGCAGAGGTTGCAGATAAACACGGGCGCTGTCGTATTTATTTAAATAGAAATAGGCTTCGGCGATCAGAACTCTAGCTGAAACCGACGAGGAATCTCTGGATAACACATATTGGTAAAGCTTTATGATTTCCGGCCAGTCTTTCTTGGTTCTTAAAATAAAAGAAAGACGATCCAGTGGTTGTGCAAATTTGGGTTCAAAACGAACGGCTTTCTTGTAATAGAAAGCTGCCGAATCGGTGTTTAGTTTTTGTTCCTGCGTAAGGCCTAAAAAATAATAGGCGCGCGCATCGGTACTGTCTAATTGCAAAATGGATTTAACCGTTTTTACCGCCTGCTTGAAATTTTTATTGCGCAGGTAAATTTGCGTTAAGCGATAAAGAAGGTCTTTATTTTTACCGTACAAATCGATTAAAATTTTAGTGTGTCGGGCTACGGCCAGGTCGTCGCCTTTTTTCTGGTAGAGCAGGATAAGCATCTCTCTGGCTTCATTGTCAAAGGGATTGACCTTCAATAAGCGCTCGAAAAATTGAATGGCCTGGTCGTCTTTCCCCAAACGTAGCGCAATTTCGGCAGACATTTCCAGAATGTCGGGATTGTCAGGAGCCAGTTGTCTGGCTTTTTTGAGCATTAGTTCAGCCGTTTCAAATTCACCAAGATTGATGTAGTTTTCAGCAATGGCTCTGTAAATCGTGGCAGAAGTGGAATCGTAGTGAAGGGCTTGGTAAAACTCAACCAACGCTTCACTGTAACGACCTTCCTGCTGGTAGTAAATACCCTGTAAAAAGTGATCACGCGCTTTAAAGGAAACCGAATGTTCCTTTGCCCTGCCTTTTTGCAAAGGTTGCGAGTAGTGAATACAACTACTTAACAGAATCAGCGTTAATAAACTAAAAATCAAATGTCTTTTTTTCATAATAAGTTGCCTAATTTAAAGTTAGGAACAATAAATAACAAGCTAAGTTTTTTTAGCCTTTTTTGTTTGCTATTAAATCCAATTTACAATGAAATAGTTCCTTGTGAAATAAAAGTCCAAAATAAGATGGGCAAAGATTAACTCTTCTGTTTTTAAGTTGAATGGTTGCAGGTGACGCATTACTTGTCACCCGTTACTTATCTGTAATCAGTGTAAATCTGTGTAAATCAGTGGCTAAACTTGATTGGTTGAATGATAAGCATTGAAGCAAGTTCATTCAACATTCAAAATTCAAAACTCAAAATTTTCTTAAGCCTCTTGACAGCGATTAAATTTTTTTTAAATTAATGATTGGTATTTTTAACCAACCTTTCGGAATGGTGTAAGCCATCCGTTAAATATTTAATCCCCATGGAAGGACTGGCTAAAAGGATTTTTTAAATTAAAAAAAGCCATGTTATGGGGATTCGTCGTTTATGGCTAATTGGTTAAGATTTTGTGCATTATTACGTTTTACTCAAACTCTTTTACTTAAATTATTGGTAGGTGTACGCCTGTACCCCCCCCGCATTACCCGGCACAGAATTTTCCATTATTCACAGCAATACCTTTACACTCCCCATTCAACCAATACACACTTAAACTCTTATACCCTTAACCCTGAACTTTTCCTTGTCCAGCAGCGTTCCCCGCCGTAAATTTAAGCAGCCCACAAACGTACAAACAACAGGAGCAACCCATGCAAACCAAAAAAACTAATTCTTTTGTCTTTTGTCTTTTGTCCTTTGTCTTAATTCTTTTTTCCTTTTTCCTTTTTCTTTTTTCCTGCGAAAGGAGTACCGCTCCCGATTACAACCCCCAAAACCTGCAGCTACAGGTACTGGACGTTTCCTGCACCGAAGCCTGGCTGAGCCTGAAAGCTAAAAACGATTACATTAACAAAACGCTTAAACTGTTTCAAGACGACAGCCTAAAGCTGGAGAAGAAGTTAACGACTGAGGACAGCATTTTGTTTGTGGAAAACCTGCGGCCCAATAGCAGTTACCAGTTCCAGGTTACTGTTTATGATGGCAATAAACTAATAGCTAAAAGTTCTACAGTAAGCGCCACTACCATGGACACCACTTCTCACAACTTTACCTGGCAGACCTTTGAATTTGGCGGGCAG
>JAGHBR010000107.1 GCA_021160885.1 Caldisericaceae bacterium | reverse complement strand
TGCCATTTGCGCAACTGATGACAGTTATTAATCAAAAGTTTTACCGCACGGTGCCCAAACAATCCTTTGCTTCCTTACTCCTGTTACAACTTGAAGAAAAAAATTCCAGATTACAGCTTTTGAATGGCGGACATTTGCCACCCATTCTGTGCAGCCGGGGGAAAATCCAAACGTTACCTAAGGGCGGCATGGCGATTGGTCTGCAAGAACAAGTGGACTACCAATCCTATGATATTACATTGCAACCTGGTGACATTTTGTTTTGCTATTCTGACGGCCTTTCCGAAGCTTTTAACTTTGACCAACAACCATTTGGTGAACTACGCATTCAGGAAATTCTCAAACAAAACGCCAGCCGTTCTGCCCAACAAATTACAGAAGCGCTTTTGCAGGAATTAAAGCTTTTTGTGGGAGATCAGGAATTAAGTGACGATCTTTCATTAATCGTAATTAAGCTTAAAGAATAAAAAACCCCGGAGAAACAGGGGGGCGAAATTCTCCGGGGCTCCGGGTGTGGGGCCACTACTACTTAATCAACATCATCCTTCCGGCTAACAGATGTTCTCCAAAATCAGTTATGTAAAAATAACTGCCCGATGGCGCCGCCTGCTTATTTTTTAAACTGCCATCCCAGACCAGCTGGTACAATCCCGGCCCATTGACCTGGACTGTTAATATTTTTACCAGTTGGCCCGCCGCATTGTAAATTTTTACGACCACCAACTGGTGCAAATTAATGTTTACCTTAAACTGAATAGTTGTTTTTGGATTAAACGGATTTGGGAAATTGCCCAGTAATTCAAAGGCTTGCGGCAGAACATTTTCGCGCGGATTCAATTCTTCTATCGGAGTGTTGTAATCTTCTCCGGAAAGACTGGTAAAAGGACTTAGTACGCCGAAATTAACACTGATTCCGATAATTTCTTCCTTAATAACCTCAGCTTGCGGATCATTTTCATCCAGACTGTAATATTGAACAAGTAATTGTTCAATCTTTTGTTTAGCCCAGATTTTCGTCAAAAATTGAAATTTTTCTACTGCCGAATCTGCAAGAGCCATTTCATAAGAATATTCAACTTCTTTACCAAAAGCCTGCCCGCTTAATTTGACGTTAACCATTGATGGTTCCAGATAACGCCCCGAAATAATCAATTGTTGTCCTTTATAGAGATTTGGCAACTTCTGGGGGTAAGTTTCGACAATCAAATTATCGGGAGAAAATGTTAAATGGGTGTTTATTAAAACGGGATTACGGATAGTCAGGTAAAACTGAGTAATTTCCGTTTCCAATTCATCGTTACCTAAAAATTTAGCCAGACCGTTGTTTTGCTCGGCCAATTGAGTTAACAGTTGTTTGTTAGCATCATTACCAATACCAAACGCAAAAATCGAAACATTGACTTCGTTCTGAATAATGGTTTGATTGATGTGATTTAGCAAAGCATTAATTTCGGTAATGCCAACGGTGGGCTGTCCATCGGTAAAAAAGATGATGATGTTGGCTGTGCTGTCGCTGGCCGCTGAAAATTGAGGAATGGCTACATCAAAAGCGCCCGAAATGTTGGTACCACCATTGGCTACAAAAGTACTGATGTAATTTAGAGCCGATTGGTGGTTCTGTTGGGTAAAAGGTACGTGTTCAGAACGGAAACTAGCGACTGTGCTGGCGAAATCAACAATATTAAAGTAGTCTCCCTCGTTTAAATTATTTACAATAAATTTAGCTGCTTCACGAGCCTGTTCAATTTTGCTACCGCTCATACTTCCAGAACGATCGACAATTAAGGTAAACACTTTGCTGATTACTTCTGTATTTTCACTGGGATCTGGTTCGGCAATAAAAGTAAAAAAGCCCCTACCCTGCCGATCCGGAACCTGTGAATCAATTAAGAAAGTACTCATGCTAAACAGGCCTAATTCTTCTAACGAAAGGGCGTACCATACATTAAAATTGTATTTGGCGATTTCATTTTGCCTTTCAAAATAAAGATCGGCCTGATGGCCATCGTTAAAACTGCTGTCTGGTGAAAGACCAATAAAATCTGCAAACTGAATGGTGCGGGAAGAATTTAAATGAAAATTGAATTGAATTTTATTCAGAGGAGCGGTTTGCAGTAAACGATAGTCTCCATTGTAAACAAAATTAACACGTCCAGATTCATATGGCAGTAATTCCACATAAGTTAATTCTACAATTAATGTTTCACCAGGATCTATCTCATGTTCAATATTGTAATAGAGCGGTGTTTGGCCTAAATATTCTTTCAGGTTTGCATCAATTTCTTCATCGGAACCAGGCAAAGTGGTGTCTTGTGGTGTTGGTGAAAATTTAGCCCGATACCAGTTCCCATCGGCAAAAAAGTTTAAACCGGTAGCGCTGCCCTGCTCTGGCATGGGAAAACCATATTTTACCTTAAAACTTTGATCATATTGGTTCGTAAAGACCTGGGTACTGGTTACAATGGCGACCTGATTTTCAACGTTGATATTCACATAACTTTCAACCAATTTCAGATAAATGCCTTTACTGACATCTACAATGGCCACACCATTTGAAAATAATGGGCTGACTAAAATAAGAAACAAGAATATGATTACTGACGCACGTTTCATTTTTCCTCCCTTAATGCTATTTGTAACTAACTACTTCAAATACTGTGCCAGCCGAAGCGCATTAGAAAAAATAAATAAAGTTTTGGAATAAGAATTGCTTAAAAGGCTTACTTTTTAAAAGCAGTGTGCATCACCTATGGCATAAAACCGGAGTTACTCAATTGGCTTTATTTAACAAGTAAATAAAATTTTTTTGAATTAAAAGAACTTGTTAATTTTTTTAGCAGGATCAAATTGACTTACCAGCATTTGTTTCGCTCAATGCGAATTATTTTCGCATTAAAACGATGATTTTTTAAAAGCGGAAGGCTAAAGCTACGGTTAATTGCTTTTGATTCCTCACATCAGGAATGAGGCTTAGTTCTAAGGAAGCCCGTTTAAAATGTTGGAGTAAATCGATTTGTGTGTAGCCCCAGAGCAAAGCGTAGGTAATCAACAAAACGTTGCGCGTTTTAAAGGACTGGTTGTACAGCCGGTATTTTTTATCAATCTGCTTTTGTTCGATACTGTTCAGGTAATCTTTTTCCAGTTGCTGTGTTCTCAGAATGAAATAGACAGAAGCTCCCAGAACCATTGACGAGCCGGCCGTGAAAGCCAGCCCTTTTTTGGTATGTTTTTGATGCAGGTGTCCCCAACCGGGCAGAACCATAGACCGCCAAATAGATTGCCTGAAGCTGGCAAGTAATTCACGATTGGAGGTTTGAACGGGTACAACTTTCTTTGCTTCTTGTATTTTGCGTTCCGATTTCAAAAAATCTTGTTTTATTTTCTTAAAAAAGGCGATAATTTTTGGCGAATTAATCATCGGGTCTAACTGGTAATCTTTATTTAGCTGCAACAGGCGTGCAAAAGACAGCGCAGCTAAATCTTCCTGATTTAGAGAATAATGGGCGATCGACTTTAAGCGCAAAATTTCAATGGTCTTAGCTGTGTCCCGCATTGTTGATTGGTTTAGAATGGAATCAGCCAGACGAATGACCTGTGGGTAATCAAAGGAAACAAAGGCCTGTTCAACTTTTTTTAAGGGGTCAGAAATTTTTTGAGCAAAGCCCGTAGCACAGAGTACCATTTGCCAGATCACAAAAACAATAAAGAAATAAAACATCCTTTTTAAAACCATGCTTACCTCATTAAAATCAGTCTACGCGTTAAAGTCGTGTTTTGGCTTTTTAATCGATAAAAGTAGATTCCGCTGGGCAGCTCTCTGCCCTTTTCATCGCGCCCATCCCAACGCAACCGGTAGGAATCGGGAGCGGCAAAATCTTTTATCAGAGTCTTAACCTTGCGGCCTGAAATATCAAAAATATTCAATTCAACGACACCTTTTTGAGCAACGGTAAAACCTATCACTGTTTGAGAATTGAACGGATTAGGATAATTTTGCCTTAGTTCAAATTGCCTGAGTAAAGAGCGATTATTATTTTCAACACGGGTAGCGTCAATCCAAAAATGTAATTTTTCCACCTGACCAACGCAATTGCCATCCTCATCCTGACCGCCGAAGACATAAATCAAAGAATCCTGATAAGCTACCGCGCAAAGTTCTGAACGCGGAATATTTAAGTCAGCAAGCAAGGTCGAATATTCAATGTCGTCTACAAAATTAACTATTAAATGTTCGGTTGAGGCAATTGCTTTGCTAACTTCGTTATAGCCGCCGATGACGAACAAATTATTATTTCCTAAGGATACAGCCGCACAGGCAGATCGCGCCGTGATCAGGCTGGCCTCCAATTTTTTAAACTCATTGGTTTGAGAATTAAAGCGATAAATATCATTTAAAATACCATTTAAGGCCCCGCCAAATAAATAGATTTTATCACCTAAAAGCGCTGAAGCCTGCTGAATGATGTCGGTCTCTGCGTAAGAAAATTCATCAAAACTGCTGGCCCGCGCGTAAGTAACTCGTGCACCGGGAACGTAGTACTCAACCAGATAAGGTTGTTTCTCATGATTTAATCCAGGAAAGCCCCCGAAAATGTAGAGATTATTGCCTACCACCTGACAGGTGGCGAACTGACGGGCAAAAATCTTTTTGGCATCGTAAAAATAGGTTTGGCCTGTAAAATCCCACATTTCCAGAGTGGAGTCTGGCGCAAACTCGCTGCCAAACATGACCAGGCTACTGCGGTAATTGTCCGCGGAAAAACCATAACGAGGAACTTTTAATGTGTCTGGCAGAATTTGCCAACTGTTGTCTTTTGGATCAAAAACCTGAATCAGGTTTATGGCCGAATAGGTCGAATCAGAAAAACCTCCTAAAATGTAAATCAAACCATTGTATTCAATGGCCTGAGCACCTTTGACCGGCACCGGCATTTGACTGACAACCTGCCATTTATTGACTTCGGCCCGGGCCAGGGCCAGTCCAAAAGCTAAGATTAAACCGAAAATTAAAATTCGAATGCGCATTGCAAAGTTGCTTCTCCATTTAGTTTTTGTTTTTAACAATAATACAAAAATAATGCCATATTAAATTCAATGCTTGCTGAACTGCCACAGGTTTATCTTCAAATCAAGCGTATCCCCTGCTTTCAATAGGATGGAATCGGAATAGGCCTGGAATTGTTCGTTCAAAACGGTTAAGAAATGCCTGCCAGGTAGAAGAACAATCGGTTTTTGCAAAGGCGTCTGTTCCATGTAGTGGCCATCAATGTAAATTTTACCCCAAGGATGCACCTGACAGTTTAGATAGGCAAACAAAGTGTCCATTTTGATGTTAAGCTGGCGCTGTTCCCCTGCCTTTAAAACAAAACGTCCGCGGTAAAGAGGAAAAACCGGATGTTTCAAAACAAAGTCATGCGCTCCGGCAGACAGGCTTAAGGGGTGTTCCAGAGGCGTGTTAAAATGAATCTGCGAATCAATGGTTACTTCTGCCCAGGGAAAGCAATCAAAAAGAATTTGGCCCGTTTGTGTGGTTTTAACAGGTTCAGGTACTTCTTTAATTTTAGAACTGTTCGTTTTTGCAGGGACGGTTAATTTTGTCTTTTGTTTTACAGCTATTGGAGGCAATTTTTTTTCTTTAATTGTTGGAAAAGGCTTTGAAGCCTGGTTGATTCTTTCCCCTTTCCGGTCATTCATCGAAGATTTTTCTGTTTCCTGCAAAGGTTGAACGCTTTTTGGCGAAAGAACGGGTTGCGATGGTTTTACCAGCAGGTACACCATAATAATCAACATCAGTAGAACAAATGGTCCCAGCACCCTGACTATTTTTCTGTTTTTGTCAACAACAGGGAACGGCCTGGCCGGAGTTTCCTGGCTTTTCTCAAAAAATCGTAGCATTTCATCGCTTTGGCTAAAACGCTCGGCAGGCGACTTCTTTAAAAGACGTTCAAGCAAAGGTCTTAATTGGTTTGGAATCTGATCCATTTGTGAATGTAATGTTTGCCAGTCATAGCTAAGAATATTGTTAATCGTTTCGCCGGCATCGCGTCCAAGAAAAGGATTTTTGCCTGTGAACAATTCGAAGATAATCAGGCCCAGGTTGAATTGATCGGTTTGAATGGTCAGTTTTTCGCCGCGAATTTGTTCAGGAGACATATAGGCCGGCGTGCCCACTAAGGATTGCACTTCGGTAATGCGACTCTCATTTTTTACAAGAGCCAGCCCGAAATCGGCCACCTTTAGCTGAAGCTGATCATTGATTAAAATGTTTTCCGGTTTTAAATCACGATGAATGATGCCCTGTTGATGGGCAAAACACAGCGCCTTAATGAGTTGCCGAACAACGTCTGTTTTTTGTGCCAGGTTCAAAGATTTGTGGCTAATCCAATAACGTAAATCATGACTCTCAAAATATTCAAAAGAGATGTAAAAAAATTCCTGGTACGTGCCGAAATCGAGAACTTTGATAATATGCGGATGGTCCAGCCGGGCTAAAATTTTCGCTTCCCTTTTGAATCGAACCAGTAAGGATTCATCAGGCAGATTTTGTGTGTTTAATACTTTCAGAAAGATGTCTTTTTCCAGAAAGATGTGCCGGGCCAGGTAAACAGCGCTACAACTGTCCTTTTTTAAACAACTTTTAATCTCGAATTTCTCAAAAAGAATTTCCTGATTATGGTTGTTCACGTTCCATCTCTTTTAATTTTAACTGAATCCAGCGCACCGAAACGCCTAATGATTTGGCCGTTAACGTGCGGTTGCCGGCAAATTTTTCCAGCCGCTTTTTAAGCAGTAATTTTTCGAAATCTTTTAAGGTGCCACTAAAGTTTTCCGGGGCTTCGTCCACGTCCAAAATGATGTGTTCAGGCAGAATTTTATTATTTTCGCTTAAGATCAACGCCCGTTGGATGGTGTTTTCCAGCTGCCGTACATTGCCCGGCCAGGAATACTGCTCCAATTTTTTCATGGCTTCCGGATGGACGCTGACATCCTTGCTGGCAAATTTTTTAATGAAATGACGGCTTAACAGGGCCACATCGCCGTAACGGTCACGCAAAGGAGGAATCTCAATGGGAAAAACATTCAGGCGGTAAAACAAATCTTCGCGAAACTTACCTTCTTTAACCAGCTTTTTTAAATCTTTGTTTGTAGCGGCAATGATTCGAACATCTACTTTGCGTACTTTGGTATCGCCCAGCGGGATGATTTCCTGATTTTGAATGACGCGCAACAGTTTAGCCTGCAAAGCCATCGAAATATCGGCAATTTCATCTAAAAAGAAACTACCGCCGTCGGCCACCTCAAACAGCCCCTTCTTGTCGCTGTTGGCTCCGGTAAAAGCGCCTTTTTTGTAGCCGAACAATTCACTCTCCAACAAGGTGTCCGGAATACTGCCGCAAAACTGAGCCAGAAAAGGCTTTTCCTTCCGCGGGCTGAGCTGTTGAATGGCCCGAGCCGCCAAATCTTTGCCGGTACCGCTCTCCCCTGTAATCAGAACGGTGGCATCAGTGCGGGCCACTTTGCGCAGCATGGCGAAAAACTTTTTCATTGCCGGGCTTTGCCCGATCATATTTTCAATTGGTGTTGTACTTTCCAGTTCATGACGCAGAGCTAAATTCTCTTTTTGCAGAGAGTCCAGGTAAAGAATTTTGTCCAGCGCCAGGGAAACAAGATTGGCAAAAAATTCCAGAAAACGCAGATTTTCTTCGTTAAATTCTTTGCGATTTTTACGGCTATCGGCCAGAATAACACCCCACAAACAACCTTCGTTAAAAACAGGCACACCTAAAACGCTTTTAATTTCCTGCAATCGGACGCTTTCAAACTGGGACAGAGCGGGATCACTTTGTACATCGTGGTACAAAATCGGACGCTTTTCTCGTACGACTTTTTGCAAAATACCCGAAGAGAACTTTGAAAGGTCTTTAATGGATTCTTTTTCAACGTTACGGGCTGCTAAAATCTCAAAATCATTACCTGGCTCATTGTAACGCACAAACAGACCGCGTTCGGCCTGCAGGGTGTCAATCAAAATATCCAATGCCTGATCGATTAAATTTTCCGGTAAACTAATGGCATTAAGCAAACGACTGATGCCGAATAAGGCTTCAAACTGTTCTTTACTGATGTTGCGTACGGATTTTAATTCTGTCATTTTATTCCACCTGAAATGATTTAAATTTGGAGCGAGCCCGGTTACCAAAACGGTCAATCACCCAAACTGCCCAGATGTACTGGTTGATGGGCGTTTTGGGCAACGGCTGATCGACTTCAATACTGGAGGTTGTAGGCGCCAATCCTTTTTTAAACCAGACCAGTTGGGGGTCCACCTCATTGGTTCGAACTTCAACAGTGTAACTAAAATGGTAATCTAGATTTAAAGGTTGCCAACGCAAGGTAGGCATTGTGGAAACCACCTCGTTGCCAGCCGGACTTTTTAAATCCACTTCCTCACGAATAATGCGCTCAACTTGTGTTTGGGCAAGATCCATTTGCCGCCCCTGTAAATCTTTGACTCTTAAAACAAATGAATGTCCAATGATTTCATCCGGCAATTCAAGATTAAGTTCGTTTAAGCTAATCCGTTCACGCTCGAAAAATTTTTCCGTGGCATTAAAGCGCAGATTTAGCGCTGCCTTCAAGGTCGGGCAAACTAAAAATACGCTGTCCACATCGTTGTCCTGATCCCACAACCAGGCTTTAATGAAAAGCTCTAATTTTTGCACATTGGGATAACGATTGGTAATACTGCTGTAAAAGAGAAGCGAATCAACTACCGGTAAAGCATTCAAATGCATTTCAACAACTTTTGCTTTACTTCCCTGCCAGTCAATGTAAAGTGAATCCTGGTGATAACCTAATTTTTCAAAAAATAGCCAGCCGGGCTGTCGTTTAATATTGTCCAGTTTAAACTTCCCCTGTTCATTGCATTGAGTCCAGCGCCCGTCACCAGTGAATCGGATGTTGGTCATGGGCAATGGTTTGTACGGCAGACTCTGTGTTAGTACGCGACCTTCAATGAGGCCCAATTCTCGACGTGGATTGTTAATATCCAGCGGATTGTTGCGTGGTGCATCACAGCGAATAATAAAAAGTAAAAAAAACAAAATAACGATTCGTTTCAACTTAAAGGCCATGTTTTTACCGTTTTTTTCTAAATTTAAGCCAGAATAAGTTTTAAGACAATTAAAATAACTGGAAATTAATGGTTGAATAGGTAAATAGTTGAATGGAAACAGCAAATTTAACTATATTACTTATCACTCGTCATTTGTTGCTTGTTACTCGTCACTCGTCACTTATTACGTGTTACTTATTTTTAAATCAGTTGCTAAACTATT